>DATLPP010000063.1:0-1981 GCA_035535615.1 Candidatus Udaeobacter sp. | reverse complement strand
CGCTCGGCGAGCTCGAGGAGCCACGACCGCACGACGCTGCCCTGAAGCCACACGGTCGAGACCTTGCGGAGGTCGAGCTCGAACTCGCTCGCGTGCAGTAGCTCGAAGCCTTCGCCGTACGCCTGCATCATCCCGTACTCGATCCCGTTGTGGACCATCTTCACGAAGTGGCCCGCCCCGTTCTTTCCGAAGTGAGCCCATCCGTTCGGAGGCGCGAGCGTGTCGAGTGCGGGCTTCGCGATGGTGACCGCGTCGGCCGGACCTCCGACCATCATGCAGTAGCCGTTCTCGAGTCCCCAGATGCCGCCCGAGACGCCGACGTCGAGGAAGCGGAAACCCATTCCGGTGTATTTCTCCGCGCGCCGCATCGAATCGCGGAAGTAGCTGTTGCCCCCGTCGACGAGAACGTCGCCTGGCGACGCAAAGCGCGCGAACTCATCCAGCGCGTGGTCGGTGACGTCGCCGGCCGGGACCATGGACCAGAGCACGCGAGGCGGCTTCATCTTCTTGACCATGTCCTCGACCGACGTGGAGGCGACGGCGCCGTGCGCTGTCGCCTCCTGCACGGGCTCGGGGCTGCGGTTTCCGGCGACCACGCGGTGCCCGCCTCGCGCGAGCCGCGTGACCATATTCCCGCCCATCCGTCCGAGTCCGTACAGACCTATTTCCATTTGATCGGCCTCCGGCCGGAGTTATGTTCCGTGTTCATCGTGCGCTTTCCGGTCTGCATTGTGCGGTAGGGTTAGAGCGTGGCGACGGTCGCCGAAACCGGCACCAAACTCGACGTCTACCGCGACTTAGCCCGCCAGCTTCGCGTCGACAGCATTCGATGCTCCACGGCGGCGGGATCCGGACATCCCACATCATCGCTGTCCGCTGCCGACCTCATCGCGGTCCTCCTCTCGGGACATCTGCGCTACGACTTCGGTCAGCCGGATAACCCCGCGAACGATCACCTCATCTTCTCGAAAGGCCACGCGTCGCCGCTTGTCTACGCGATGTTCAAGGCGGCCGGCGCGATCAACGACGACGAGCTCATGACCTTCCGCAAATTCGGAAGCCGCCTGGAGGGTCATCCCACGCCGATCCTCCCGTGGGTCGACGTCGCTACCGGCTCGCTTGGACAGGGCCTGCCGATCGGCGTTGGCGTCGCTCTCGCCGGAAAGCGGGTGCTGGAGGCGCCGTATCACGTGTGGGTCCTCGTCGGGGACAGCGAGACCGCCGAGGGCTCGATCTGGGAAGCGTTCGACCACGCCGGTCACGAAGGTCTCGCGAATCTCACCGCCATCGTCGACGTGAATCGGCTCGGCCAGCGCGGGCCCACCGAGCTCGAGTGGGACATGAGCGCGTACGCGGCGCGCGTCCGCGCGTTCGGCGTCGACCCAATCGTCATCGACGGACACGACCTCGCCGAGATCGACGACGCGCTCGAGCGCGCTCGCGGCGCGACCCAGCCGACGGCGGTGCTCGCCCGGACGGTGAAAGGAAAGGGCGTGTCTTTCATCGAGAACAAGGAGGGCTGGCACGGCAAGGCGCTCGACCCCGAGCAGGCGAAGCAGGCCATCGCGGAGCTCGGCGAGGCGCGCTCGCGCACCTTCTCAGTCCAAAAGCCCGATCCCTGGGACCGGCCGTCGATGCAGCGGACTGGATCGCTCGCGCTGCGGACCTACGCCGAGCCCATCGCGACCCGCAAGGCGTACGGCGAGGCGCTGGCCGCGCTCGGCTCCGCCCGCAAGGACGTCGTCGTCCTGGACGCCGAGGTCTCGAACTCGACACACGCCGAGGACTTCAAGAAGACGGCGCCCGAGCGTTTCTTCGAGATGTACATCGCCGAGCAGCAGATGGTCGCCGCCGCGGTCGGGATGCAGGTCGTGGGCCTCGTTCCATTCGCGTCGACATTCGCGGCATTCTTCACGCGGGCGTACGACTTCATACGCATGGCTGCGATCTCGCGCGCACAGATCCGTCTCGTCGGTTCTCA
>DATLPP010000062.1:0-1587 GCA_035535615.1 Candidatus Udaeobacter sp. | reverse complement strand
CGCACCCGTGGACGCCAAAACGATCGTCGTGCTCGAAGGCGACGAAACGGGGCAGGAACTGCTGGAGGAGGCGCTGCGGGTCCTCGCTCCGGAGGTCATCGGCCTCGAGCTCGAATTCCCGCGCTTCGACCTCTCGCTGGCGCAGCGGCGAGCAACGCAGAACGCCGTCGTCCATGAGGCCGCACGCGCGATTCGGGAGCACGGACTCGGGCTGAAGGCGGCCACGATCACCCCCGAAGGACGCGACGACGTCGGCTCGCCGAATCGGATCCTGCGCGAGGAGATCGGCGGACGCGTCATCGTCCGCACCGGCCGGCGCATTCCGGGCGTCATTCCGCTCGGCGGCGTGCATGCGCCGATCTCGATCGTGCGGATGGCGGTCGGAGATGCCTACGGCGCGAAGGAGTGGCGCGAGGGCGAAGGAGACGACGAGGTCGCGTTCCGGACCGAGCGCATCGAGCGGCGAATCTGCCGTGCGGTGGCGGAGTTCTCGTTCCGGCAGGCCGAGCAGGTCGGCGCGAAGGTCTTCGGCGGACCGAAGTACACCGTCAGCCCAACGTACGAAGGCCTGCTCAAGGAAGAGATGGACGCGGCGGCGGAGCGTCATTCCGACGTCCCATACGAGCCGCAGCTGATCGATGCGACGTTCGCGCTCTTGATCGCGTCGACGGGCGATCCGCTCGTGATTCCCGCGCTCAATCGCGACGGCGACATCCTCTCCGACCTCGTCCTGCCGCTGTTCGGATCGATCGCTGGATCGGAATCGCTGCTCGTCGCGTTCGACGAGGACTACGAGACGCGGGCCTTGATGGCGGAGGCCGCGCACGGCACCGCGCCGTCGCTCCGCGGCAAGAACGTCGCGAACCCGATGGCGATGATCCTTGCCGGCGCTGCACTGCTCGCGCACGGCGATGAGGAGGCGGAGCGGGCCGGGCGGGCGATTCGCGAGGCGGCGCTCGAAGGAGTGGCACAGGGAGTCCGCACGGCGGATCTTGGCGGCCACGCGGGCACGACGGAGTTCACCGACGAGGTCATCCGCCGCGTGAAGTCGAAGCTCGAGGTCTGGGCGTCTCTCTAAGGCGCCGACTCGGCGGCGCCGCATAGAGGCCGCGCGGGCTCCGCCCGCGGGGCCGTCTCTCTAGACCGCAGCGGCGTCGGCGAAGGCGCCGGCGCTCCAGGCTTTGAGGAACGCGTGCGCGATCTCGGGGTCGAACTGCGACCCGGCGCAGCGCTCGATCTCGGCCATCGCGTGGGACATGGGCAACGCGCGTCGGTACGGACGCGTCGAGGTCATCGCGTCGAACGCGTCGACGACGGCGAGAAGACGGGCGCCCTCCGGGATCTCATGACCAGGGCGCCTCGTCGGGTAGCCCGATCCATCCCAGCGCTCGTGGTGATAGAGCACGTAGGGCAGCGCGGTGTGGGCGGGCTCCACAGGCGCGATCAGCCGGGCGCCGGCACTCGGATGGGTCCGGATCTCTGCGAGCTCCTGCGGGCTGAGCGGGCCACGCTTGCGAAGGATCGTCTCGGAGATCATCACCTTGCCGATGTCGTGCAGGCGTGCCCCGACGCTGAGCGTCCGTACGC
>DATLPP010000061.1:0-6334 GCA_035535615.1 Candidatus Udaeobacter sp. | reverse complement strand
GCATTCGGCGAGCTCGCGATCGGCGAGGCCGGCCGGAGCCTGACCGCGCTCGTGATGCTCACGCTGCGCCAGCGCAAGGCCGCGTTCGAAGGGCTCGGAAAGCCGCGCGCGATCGCGAACGTGGGCGTCGTTGGCCTCGGCTTCATGGGCTCGGGCATCGCTCAAGCCGCGGCCGCTTCCGGCCTTCGCGTACGCGCGCGCGACCGCGATGCCGCGGCCGTGGCGAAGGGTCTCTCATCGATTCGCGCGCTCACGACCGACGCGGCGAAGAAGGGCGTCTTCGAGCGCCGCGAGGCCGCGCGCATAGTGGGCCGCGTCACCGGCGGATCGGATCTCGCTGGCTTCCGCAGCGCCGATCTGGTCATCGAAGCGGTGTTCGAAGAGATCGCGACGAAGCGCCGCGTGATCGCCGAGCTCGAGCAGGTCCTGCGGCCGGAGGCCGTCATCGCGACGAACACGTCCGCGCTGCCGATCGCCGAGATCGCCCGCGAGGCGCGCACGCCCGAGCGGATCGTCGGTATGCACTTCTTCTCGCCGGTGCACAAGATGCCGCTCATCGAAGTCGTTCGTCCGGCAGCGGCGGATGCAGACGCGGTCGCGACCGCCGTGGCCGCCGCGATCGCGCTGGGCAAGACACCGATCGTCGTCAGCGACGGTCCGGGTTTCTACACCACACGAGTGCTGTCGACGATGATCGGCGAGGCCTTCACGATGCTCGCCGAGGGCGATTCGATCGAAGCGATCGACCGCGCCATGACCGCTTTTGGGTGGCCGGTCGGTCCGCTGCAGCTCGTCGACGAGGTCGGACTCGAGGTCGCGGGGCACGCGGGCGAAACGGTCGCCAAAGCCCGCGGAATGAGCACGCCGTCGATCGTGCAAAAGCTCGTCGCTGAAGGCTTCAAAGGCAAGCACAAGGGCGGCGGCTTCTACCGCTATGACGGCGGACGCCGCACCGCGAATCCGCGGGTCCGGGAGCTCCTCGGCGCGCCAACCCATCCGGCCTCCGGTGACATCGCCGAGCGCCTCACGCTGACGTTCGTGAACGAGGCCGCCCGCTGTCTCGACGAGGGCGTGCTCCGAACGCCGGGCGAGGGCGACCTCGGCGCGGTCCTCGGTCTCGGGTTCCCGCCATTCCTGGGTGGGCCATTCCGCTACGCCGACGCGCAGCGACAGCGGGTCGTGACCGCGCTCGAGCGCCTGGCCGCGTCGCGCGGCGACCGGCTTGCACCGACGGAGTCGCTCCGATCGCGGCGTCCGTTCTTCAGCCTGTGAGCGCGACGAACTTCTTCACCGGCAACGCGGACCTCCTCGAGGTGTTCGACAAGGTGATCCCGTGGTCGCGGGTCGTCGGTGCGGTCGAGGGACCCGGTGCCGACGTTCCGGCCACCGTGTCGACGTGGCGCGAGGTGCTGGACCTCGCGGGCAGGTACATCGCGACCGAGATCGCTCCGCGGGCGGCGAAGGTCGACGAGATCGGCGTCATCCGCGAGAACGGTCAGGTGCGGATGAACGATCCCATGACGGAGAACCTCCGCGGTCTCGCGGAGCTCGGGCTCGCATCGCCGTCGGTGCCGGTCGAGTTCGGCGGAGCCGGGCTCCCGTTCACCGTCGTGATGATGATCGGCGAGATGCTCGCCCGAGCCGATCTCTCGACGCAGGTGCAGCACGGCATCGGGTGGAATTCGCCGGCGGCGCTGATCTATCGCTTCGGCACCGAGGAGCAGAAGGCGCGCTACCTGCCGCCGCTCGCGAAGGGCGAGATCATGGGCGCGGTCGCCATGACCGAGCCGCAGGCGGGCTCGGACGTCGGCCGTCTTACGACGACGGCTACGCCGCGACAGGACGGCTGCTGGATCCTCCAGGGCCGCAAGCAATTCATCTCCGCCGGTCAAGGCGACATGGTGATCGTGCTCGCGCGCTGCGTCGCAGGCTCGAGCGGGCTCGACGGCCTCGGGATGTTCGTCGCGGACCGCGAGGGAGACAACTACATCGTCGAGCGAGCCGAGCACAAGTTCGTTATCCGCGCCTCGCCGACATGCGCGCTGCTCTTCGACGGAACGCGCGCGACGCCTCTCGGCAAGCCGGGAGATGGCTGGAAGCAGATCCTCACGTTCATGAACGAGTCCCGACTCGGCGTCGGCATCCAGGGCATCGGTGTCGCGACCGCCGCGTTCGAGAAGGCCTCCGAGTACGCGGCGCAGCGCGTTCAGATGGGAAAGCCGATCCGCGAGCACCCGATGGTCGCCGAGATGCTCCTCGATATGGAGACGACGGTGACGGGCGCGCGCGCGCTCGCGTATACAGCGTCCGTCCTCCAGGACCTCGTCCTCTTCGGCCGCGACGAGCAGGCCGGGCGCGACCTGCGCGAGCTCACACCGCTCGTGAAGTGGTACGGGACCGAGGGCGCGGTCCGCGTGTGCCGGCTCGCGCTGCAAATCCACGGCGGAGTCGGGGTCGTCGACGAGTACGACGTCGGCCGCTTCATGCGCGACAGCCTCATCACGCCGATCTACGAAGGGACTTCCCAGATCCAGTCGCTCATGGCCGTGAAGGACCTGATGAAGGCGACGATGCAACGCCCGCGGTCGCTGCTCGGCGGAGGCCCGAGCCGCTTGCTCGCCGACGCTTCGTTCGACGGCCGCGTCGGATCCGACTTCGCCGCCGCCCGCGGACACTTCGTCGGCGTGCTGCGCTCGCTGATCGGCGGCCTCGTGCGGCGGAAGGGACCGGGCCTCCTGCGCGGCGCACCCCTCGCCGACGAGGACCTCGGACCGATCCTGCTCCACGCCGAACGCATCACCGAGGCGCTCGCCCACACGCACGTCGCGCGAGTGCTCGCGGAGCGCGCACGCCACATCCCGGAAGGCAGGCGCATCGCGGAGCGCGCCGCGCGCACAGCACGGCTCGTGGCGGAACGGAACAGGCGCGCGATCGCGCTGGATGACGGAAGCGTTTTCGAGCGAATTGCCGCGTGGCGGTCGGAGCGGAGCTAGTCGGGTTCAGGCGGCTCGCTTCTCGGGCTTCGTCAGCGCCGAAACGAACTTCGTGATGTGATCGTTGGCCCAAGCGGCGACCTCGAGCGGAAGCGAGTGGCCGACGCCGCGAACGATGTGGACTTGTGCGAGGGGCAGCTCCTTGCAGCGCCGGGCGTCGGACGCGGAGATGACCCGGTCCTCGTCTCCCCACAGCACCAGCGTTGGGATCTCGCTGAGCTCCTTGAGCCGATGGTCGATGCGAATTCCACGCTGCTCGCCGCCGGGGAGGAGCGCGCGAGCCTTGCTCCAACGGCGCGGCTGGTTCGCCCAGATGATCGCCCGCGCGGAGAGCACGCGCGGACGTGCGGCCAGTCCGTGACGGACGAGCCGTGCGATGAATCGCGTGTCGTTCCTTCGGCGGCTACCCACGAGGAAGCGCCGGATCGACGACGCGCTCAGAACGCTCGGCCGCAGAAGCGCGCGACCGAGGAGCGGAACGCAGTACAGCTTGTAGATCCAATGCAGTGACACGCCGAGTCCGACGGGGGCGATGAGAGCGAGCCCGCTCACGAGCTCGGGATGGCGGATGGCGAGGTGCATCGCGACGCCGCCGCCGAGAGAGTGGCCGAGAACGAGCGCCGGCGGGATCGCGAGCCCTGTGACGACCCGCGCGACGTAGTCGGCGAGCTGACCCACATTCGCGTCTGACGCCTTCAGCGCTGGGCGAAGCGCGAACCCGGGCAGGTCGACGACGTGAACCGTCCAGCCGAGGTGTCGGAGAGTCCTGATCTGCGGCGCGAGCCCGCGCCAGTCGGCAGAGATACCAGGGAGAACGACCGCGTGCGGTGGTGCGCCGCTGCCCCAGGTCGTAACGCGGAGGCGGTATCGCTCACACGGGGCTATCTGCACCCGCATGCCGCTAAGAATTGCAACCGCCGTGCCCTTGGGCGCTCCCCCATTCGGGGGGACGAGCACCGATTGAGAGGCCGTAGAACCCTAAGGATCCCTCAATGACTCTCACTACGGCCCGTAATCGTTTCGGCACGCTGCATGCGTGGAGAGCCCTCATGCGCGCGCCCGGTCGTTCAATTTCGCCGGGCCGCCGCGACGCGGCGGTCCTGCTCCTCCATGGCCTCACGGGAACGCCTGTCGACATGCACTACATGAAGGACGCGCTCGTCGCCGACGGCTACACCGTGAGCGCGCCGCTCCTCCCGGGTCGCGGTACCCAGCCTTCCGACATGTTCAGCCTCTGCTGGGAAGACTGGATGTCGGCCGCGCTCGACTCGTACGACGAGCTGGCGCGCGATCACGAGAACGTGGTCGTCGGCGGCCTCTCGGCGGGCGCGACGATGGCGCTCGACGTCGCGCTCCGTCGCAAGCCCTCGGCCGTCCTCCTCTGCGCGACCGCGCTCGGGATGGGCAACCCCATCGCGTACCTCGCCCCGTACGTGTGGCGCGTGATCAAGGCCGTTCCATCGCCCGCAAGCGACCTCGTCGACCTGAACGCCGGCGCGAAGTGCTACGACCCGGCCCCGGTTCGGGCCGTCGCGGAGCTCATCCATGGGATCGGCCTCGTGCGTCGACGGCTCGGCGAGATCCGCTGCCCCGCGCTCGTCGCTCACGCGGTCTCCGACCGCCTCGTGCCGGTCCGCTACGCACATGAGCTGGCTGGGCGCCTCGGCGGACCGGTCACGACCCTGTTCCTCGAGGGGACCGGGCACGCGATCACCGTGGACGCGCGCCGCAGCGATGTCGCGGAGGCGAGCATCGCGTTCCTTCGCGAGGCGATCGCCGTTCCACAGCGCGCCGCGTAGCAAGACACTCCACACTTCGCGTTCAGCCTCTCGCGCGACTCTGTTACGCGAACGTGATGTGCGCCTTGGTCGCGTGAGTATGGTTAGGCATGGGTGCGTGGGGCGCTCAAAAGGACGCGCTCCATTCTGAATGGATGATCCGAGCGGCTTCGCCGCGCGCTCCGCGCAGGTCCCAATCGCCAAGTTGGCTCGCCCAAGGAGGGGAAATCATGTCCAACGAACAGAGAGCTACGCATGCCCGCGTGATCCGGCTCAAGACCGAGTCTACGAACAGCGACACGGCGACCAAACAGTGGACAAGCGAGATTCTTCCCTTGCTGAAGAAGCAAGACGGTTTCCGTGGCGCGACACTCGTCGGGAACCGCAAGACCGGCGATGGCTTGTCAGTGACGTACTGGGCGAGCGAAGAGGCCATGAAGAATGCACGTCCGAAGGTCCGCCCGCAGGCGGAGACGATCATGAGCAACGCCGGCAGCAAGATCGTGGACGAGGACGAGTGCGAGGTCGCGGTGCAGGAGCGGATCCAGCCCCCGAAAGCAGGCGTGTTCGTCCGCGTGACGACGGTCGAGGCTGATCCGGTTAAGGCCGACGAAGGCATCGCCTTCTACGAAGAGAAGATCGTTCCAGTGATCCGCAAGCAGCCCGGCGCACGCACCGCGCTGCTGTTCGTGAATCGAAAGACCGGGCGGAGTTTCGCTGCGACCGCCTGGGATACCGAGCAGGATCTGCAGAAGAGCGAAGCGGCCGTTACCGGCCTTCGCGAAGAGACGATCAAGAAGTTCGGTGGTGGTAAGGGCGGCAAGGTCGAGGCGTTCGAGGTGTACTTCACCGAGATCCTCATGCCCGTCGCCGCAACCCGCTAGCGAACGACGCGGCCATCTCGCGCGGTCAACGGGCAGGCTCGGGCCTAGCCCAGAAGGAAATGAAATGACCCAGAAAATCCTCCAGATCAACTTCAAGTTCACCTCGTCCGCGAACGACTACGTGAAGCTCGTCGCTCCGTTCGCCGATCCGATCGCGGCCGTTCCCGGCCTCGACTGGAAGGTCTGGCTCGTGAACGAGAAGAATCATGAGGCCGGCGGCATCTACCTCTTCCGAGACGAGCCGTCAGCGAACGCATACCTGAACGGCGAGATCGTTATGGGGCTGAAGAAGCAGCCGACGCTCATGGACATCTCCGCGAAGCTCTTCGATGTCGAAGAGAGCCTCACGCACAAGACTCACGGTCCTATCAAGACCGGCGTCGCGGCGTAGCGACCAACTCGCGGGCGCCGGGGAAACTCGGCGCCTGCGGGGCCGTTTAACGCTTGCGTGCTTTGCTTTTGGCCCGCGTCGTCTTCTTCTTCCGCGTCAATTTGGACTTGGACTTCGTCTTCGGCTTGGACTTCTTCGCCTTCACCCGCTCTGGAAGCTTCTCGCTCCCCGTCTCGCGGTTCCATTCCTCGTAGGTCTCTTTCGAGATCTCGCCTTTCACGAGCAGCTCCGCGAACTTGCGGCGTTGCGCCTGGCTCTTGAACGGCACGCGCGGAGATTACATCCGTT
>DATLPP010000060.1:0-12008 GCA_035535615.1 Candidatus Udaeobacter sp. | reverse complement strand
TGAAAAGACCGATCCGCGTCGTCGTCGCGAAGGCCGGCCTCGACGGGCACGATCGCGGCGCGAAGGTCGTGGCACGCGCGCTGCGCGACGCCGGTATGGAAGTGATCTACACGGGCGTGCACCAGACGCCGGAGCAGGTCGTCGAGACGGCCCTCCAGGAGGATGCCGACGCGATCGGCCTCTCGCTGCTCTCGGGCGCGCACAACTACATCTTTCCCCGCGTCAGCGAGCTCATGAAGGAGAAGGGATTGGACGACGTCCTCCTCTTCGGGGGCGGCATCATCCCGGAGGCCGACTGGCCGGCCCTGTCCAAAGTGGGTGTCGAGAAAGTCTTCCCGCCCGGCGCGTCCCTCGAGGAGATCACCAAGTACGTGCGTGAAGCGGTGCCGCGAAAGCGAGGCGCCGTCGCGTGACCTATCAAGAGAACCCGTCACTGCGGCAACCCGTCGACAGGAACGTCGGAGACGAGCACGACAACGAGATCGCGAACGAAGTCAAGAAAGCAAGGGGGATCAAGATGGCTAAGAAGGACGAGAGACCGGTCGATGCAGGCCTTGCGGCGCTAGTTGGCAAGAGCGAGCCGGAACTCATCGATTTTTGGAAGCAGCGGTTCGGTCTGATCGCGGCGATACCGATGGACACGGCGCGGGTCGGCGCCCTCACGCCGCAGCTTCGCGAGCTCGTGCGCATCGAGAATCGCGAGGAGCGCAAGCGGCTCACGACGGCGCGGATGAAGGCTTTCACGCAGCTGCCGGCCGACCAGCAGGAACGGATCTCGAAGACTCGGAAGGCCGCGTACGACATCGACCGCGGCGTTCTCGAAGAAGACCAGAAGATGGTGGACGAAATCCTGCCGACCCTCGCAGAGGCGAAGAACTACCCGACCGCGGCGCGCTGAGCGCCGCTTGAACTTCTCGTACCGGGACGATCAGCTCCTCGTCCGCGACACCGTCCGCGACTTCGTGCGGTCGCGAATCGTCCCGAACGCGAGCGCGTGGAGCGACAAGGGCGAGTTTCCGCTCGATCTCGTGCCGGAGCTCGCCGCGCTCGGTTTGACCGGCCTCGCCGTTCCGCACGAATACGGCGGGGCCGAGCTCGACGTGCTGACGATCGCGCTCGTGATGGAGGAGCTCGGCGCCGGCGACGGATCGGTCGCCCTCACGCTCGCGGCGCATAACTCGCTGTGCATCGGCCACCTACTAGTCGGCGCGAGCGAAGAGCAGAAGGTGCGGTGGCTCCCGTCCCTCGCCCGCGGCGAGCATCTCGGATGCTGGGCGCTGACCGAGCCGTCGTCGGGATCGGATGCCATCAGCGTGCAAAGCCGTTCCCGACGCGATGGCGACGAATACGTCCTCAACGGCACCAAGCAATTCATCACCAATGGATCCATCGCGGGCTTCGGCGTGATCCTCGTGGGCGCCGGCGAGCGCAAGCTCTCGGCGTTCGGCGTGGTGCGCGGGACGCCCGGACTTCGCGTCGGCCGGCGCGAAGAGAAGATGGGCCTGCACGCATCCGACACCGCGCAGCTTGTGCTCGAGGATTGCCACGTGCCCGCCGCGGATCGGATCGGCCGCGACGGCGAAGCGTTCGACCACGTAAAGCAGGTGCTCGATAAAGGCCGCATCGGCATTGGCGCGCTCGCGATCGGGCTCGGCCGCGCCTCGCTTGAGGTCGCGATCGGATACGCGAAGGAGCGGAAGCAGTTCGGTAAAGCGATCGCCGAGTTCGAGATGATCCAGTGGCGTCTCGCGCGCGCCCGCACCGAGCTCGACGCGGCGCGCTTGCTCGTCCACCGCGCGGCCTCACTCGCCGATGCCGGCCTCCGCTTCACCGACGCCGCGTCGAAGGCGAAGCTCTACGCGTCGGAGGCCGCGACCCGCGCGGCCGATTCGTCGCTGCAGGTCCTTGGCGGTTACGGCTACCTGCAGGACTTCCCGATCGAGAGGCACCTCCGGGACGTGCGTCTCATGGAGATCGGCGAGGGCACCAGCGAGGTCCAGCGGATTGTGATCGCGCGCCAGCTCCTTCGCGTCGACTGATGACGGCGACCGCCACCGGCGACCTGGTCGCACGCGCGCGATCGGGCGACAAGCGATCGATTGCGCGTCTCGTTTCGGTCGTGGAGAACGACGACCCCGGCGCGGCCGAGGCGATGCGTGAGCTTTACCCCAAGACCGGCAACGCTCAGACCGTCGGGATCACCGGCCCGCCGGGGGGCGGTAAGTCGACGCTCGTCAATCGTCTCGCCGGTCTGTATCGAGAGCGGGCCGCGCGCGTCGCGATCGTCGCCGTCGATCCCTCGAGCCCATTCAGCGGCGGCGCGATCCTCGGCGACCGGATCCGAATGCGCGAGCGATTCCTCGACGATGGCATCTTCATTCGCTCGATGGCCAGTCGCGGGCACGCCGGCGGCCTCGCGCGCGCGACCGCGCGCGTCGTGAATGTGCTCGACGCGCTCGGTACGGACATCGTCCTCGTCGAGACCGTTGGGGTGGGGCAGGAGGAGGTCGACGTCGTCCGCGTCGTCGATACCGTTTGCCTCGTGACCGTTCCCGGCCTCGGCGACGACATCCAGGCGATCAAAGCTGGCGTTCTCGAGATCGCCGACGTGCTCGTCGTGAACAAGGCGGATCGTCCCGGCGCGGACGACGCGGCCCGCGATCTCGCACAGATGCTGTCCCTCGCGAAGGATCGCCCCTGGAAGACCCCGATCGTCCGCACGTCGGCACACTCCGGCGACGGATTGCCGCAGCTCGTCGAGGCGATCGACAAGCATCGAGCCTGGTCGCGCGAGTCCGGCGATCACTTGGAGCGCCGGCGCGCCGCGGCGCGGAGCGAGGTCGAGGCGCTCTTGCAGGAGGCCCTACTCCGCGAGCTCGAGGGCCGCGTCGGCGAATCGCGCCTCGATGCCGCGGTCACGCGCGTCGCGGATCGCGAGATCGATCCGTACGCGGCGGTGGAAGAGCTCTTGCGGAGGTGATCGAGCTCACGATCTTCCGGACGGGCGGCGTCGAGATCGGCGCGTCGGCATTCGTTCCCGGCGCGACCGACGAGAAGGCGTTCGTCCCGGTCTGGTCCGCTCTGCTGCGAACTCCGGAGGGCAACGTGCTGTTCGACACCGGCCTTCATCCGGTGCACGTCGAGCGGCCCGACGCCACGTTCGGCCCGGGCAGCCTGAAAGTAGTCATGACGAAAGAGGACGCGGTCGTCGCGCGACTTGCGTCGCTCGGCGTTCGTCCGGACGAAGTGACCGTCGTCGTGAACAGCCATCTGCACTTCGACCACGCCGGAAATAACGGCGCATTCCCGAAGGCGACCTTCATCGTCCAGGGCGACCATCTCGCGTTCGCCAAAGGGAAACCGAACTTCCCGGGCGTCTACTGGGACATCCCCGAACTGACGTATATGCCGGTCGCGGGACGCGTCCGCGTCGCGTCAGGTCTCGAGGTGGTGCCGACGCCGGGACACGCGCCCGGGCATCAGTCGCTCGTCGTGGATCTGCCGGAGACCGGTCGTGTGGTGCTCTGCGGCGACGCGGCGTTCACGCGCGAGAACCTGGAACGCGGTGAGATCCGCGCGCCGGACGAAGAAACGGCGAGGGATTCCCTCGCGCTGATCCGATCCCTCGTCAAGGACGACCTCGATCGGGTGTTCACGAGCCACGACGCCGCGAGCTGGTCGCGATGGAAGCACGCGCCCGCGACCTACCGGTGAAGCCCCTGATCGGCGGCGTCCTCGCTCATGTCAAATGGTTCACCGATCCGCGGCTGCACCCGACCGAATACGGGCTTCTGCTCACTGTCCCCGTGATAGCCGCATTCGTTCTCGCGATCGCTGCGGCGGGCGTCGCCTACCTCATTCAACATCGCGTCCCCGAGCCGCAGGCGGTCCGCTCGCTGGAGCGCTATGCGAAGACGGGACCGCTCGCGCTCCGGATCGCCCTTGGCGTCGCGCTTCTCGCCGCCGCGATCGCGAACTGGCTCTTCGTTCCGTCGCTCGTTCTCGGTGCGGATCCGGCCGGATTCGCCCTGCGAGCGGTGGAGGCTGCATGTGGTCTGCTGTTGCTCGCCGGGTTGTTCACGCGATATGTCGCGATCGTCCTCGCGCTCCTCGGCATCGTGGCGATGGTCCCGTTCAGCATCGAGAACATCCTCGAGCAGGTCCACATCCTCGGGATCGCCGTGTTCCTCTTCATCGCGGGACCCGGGCCGGTGTCCCTCGATACGCGCCGGCGTGACGCTCGTTCGATCGAGCATGAGAATGCGCCGGCCGCGGCGATCAACCTGCTGCGGATCGCGATGGGATTTGGCATCGCGTACGGTGCGCTCACCGAGAAGCTCCTCAATCCCTCGCTCGCGCAGGCGTTGCTGAACCAGAGCCCATTTCTGAACGTGCTCCGTCCCTTGGGCGTGAGCGATCCCGCGTTCATCTGGCTCGCGGGTGCGACCGAGCTCGTGATCGGCGTGGTCATCCTTTCGGGTCAGATCACGCGTCCTGTCATGGCTCTCGGCTTTGCGCTCTTCACCGTGACGCTGATCGTCTTCGGCCTGCCCGAGTTCATCGGACATCTGCCGTATTACGGGATCATGCTCACGCTCTTCATCGCTCCGGACGCGGACTCGTGGCGCGTGCAGCGGGCGCTGCGCCGGGCGGCCTAGCTCAGCCGAACGCGAGCTTGATATCCGCCCGATCGTCTTCTACGTCGGGATTGCGCACGAGGTCCAAGAGACGCGGGTCGTTCGGAAGGACGATACCGGCGAATCCCTCCGCCGCGCGATCCGTCCGCAGCGTCTTCCATTCGGCGCGGCCGGCCGGAAGCTCCGACAACGTCCAGCGCTCGGAGACGCCTTCGGTGTCGGGAACAGCGACGGCGTCGCCGGTTCGCTCTCCAATGACGAGGCGTCCGCGAGACAACCGGTCGAGGGTCGCGCGTGTCGCCGAGCGATCGACCGCGCCGACCACCACGAGCCGCGCGCGCCAGGTGGTGGCCGCGAGCGCAGCGGCGAGGATCCAGGGGTCTTGATCGTCGCGCGCGAGGACCCAAAGCGAGTCGGCACCGGCCGCCTCGAGCGCGCGGGCATCGGCGAAGAGCTCGCCGACGTCGCCGCCGAGCCGCAACTCCGCCCCGATCTTCATACAAGCCGATGCTAGCGACCGCCTAGCATCGAGCCGTGCCTCGTCCGCAGGCTCCTCCGGTCCAGATCGCGCGGTGGCGCGCCGGCGACTGGCGTGACGATCGCGATCAGGTCGCCGCGGAGGAACCTCTCCAGCTCTCCCTCGATGGGAAGCCCCTCTCGATCGTCATGCGGACACCGGGAAACGACCTCGAGCTCGCGCTCGGGCTCCTCTGGGCGGAGCGAGTCATCCGTTCGCTCGATGACATCACGCGCGTGCGCATCAGTGCCGAGGCGGGGGAGAACGAGCCGCGCGTATCGGTCGCGGGCGACCTCGTCGAATCGAATCAGGTGGACATCTACCTCCGCTCGAGTGGCGGCCGCCGGCCGGAGCGCTCCTTCCTCGCCACGTCCGCGTGTGGCGTCTGCGGCGCCACGACCCTGGAATCGCTTGCGCTCGACTTCCCGCGGCTCGCCGCGGGCCCGACGGTCGGCGCCGCGATGCTGCCTCGGCTTTCCGACCGGCTCCGCGAGCAGCAACGCATCTTCGAATCGACCGGCGGCCTTCACGCGGCGGGCCTCTTTGACATTGCTGGTGAGCTCGAGCTTCTTCGTGAAGACATCGGCCGCCACAACGCGGTCGACAAGATCGTTGGCCGCGCTCTGCTCGATGGCCGTCTGCCGCTCGCGCGATCGGTGCTCGCGGTCAGCGGTCGGGCCGGGTACGAAGTCGTGCAGAAGGCGGTCGCGGCCGGGATCCCGATCCTCGCCGCGGTCGGCGCGCCCTCGAGCCTGGCGGTCGCGACCGCCGAACGCTTCGGGATGACGCTCGTGGGTTTCCTCCGCGATGACCGCTTCAACGTGTACACGTCGCCGGAACGCGTCGGGAGGTAGGGATGGCCAGGGTCGCCGCGGACAAGCTCCACCCGAAGGCGCGCGCGATCGTCGACCAAATCGCCGCACTGCCACAGCTCCCGACGCTGACTCCGGTCGAGGCCCGCGGGCGGCCGGTCCCGCTCGAGGCGGCGCCGGAGGCGGTCGGGAGCCTGACCGCGCGGGCGATCCCCGGGCCGGGCGGGCCGATGGCCATCCGCATCTACCGCCCAAAGGACGCGCTCCGCGCGGCGGTCGTGTATTTCCACGGCGGCGGCTGGGTCGTGGGCTCGCTCGAAAGCGCGGATGCATCGTGTCGCGCGCTCGCGAACCGCTCCCGGTGCGTCGTCATCTCGATCGATTACCGCCTCGCACCGGAGACGAAGTTTCCGGGCGCCGTCGAGGACGCGTATGCCGCGACGCGTTGGGTTATCGACAACGCGGCGGATCTGCGGATCGATCCGGCGCGCGTTGCGGTCGGCGGCGCGAGCGCCGGTGGCAACCTCGCAGCCGCGGTCGCGCTGGTAGCCCGCGAGAAAGGCGGTCCCAGGATCGCGTTCCAGCTGCTGACGGTGCCGGTGACCGAGCTCAGCTCAAAGGCGGCGTCGCACCGCGAGTTCGCCGAGGGTTATGGACTCACAAGCGCCGACATGGAGTGGTATGGCCGGCATTACGTCCGGACGGACGCCGATGCCGATGACCCGCGCGCGTCGGTGCTTCGCGCCGATCTTCACGACCTACCGCCCGCGTTCGTGATCACCGCCGAATGCGACCCGCTGCGTGACGACGGCGAGGCGTACGCCGATCGGCTCCGCGAACTCGGAATCGCCGCTCGCTACAAGCGATACCCCGGCATGTTCCACGGATTCATGAGCTTTCTGGGCGTGCTGCCAGAGGCCGCCGAAGCGTTCGAGGACGCGGGCTCGGCGTTGCGCGAGGCGCTTGGCTAGAACCCTCTTCGAATAGCGCGGCGGGTCCTGTCCCAGGGGGTAGGGGCCCCCGACGGCGTAGCCGTTCGGGGGCGCGCGCTCGCCGCACCCTCCCCACCTTCCGCGTCGTTCGCTTCGCTCACTCCGCGAGGCGGGTCCCCGGGGCACCCGCGGCTCGCGCACACCCCGCTCACCGGTGCCACCCGCCGCGCTCATTCAAGCGGGCTCCTCTTTCTCGAGCGCCTCTCTTACTTCGCGGATGAAGGCCGTGATGGCCTCAGGATCCTCAGGTTTCGCTTCTCGCAAACGCTCGACGGCTAGCCCGGCGGTGTATGTGGCGAGCGGCGCGAAGCGGCGCTCTTTCGTGTGCGACACGACGCGCGCCAGATCCAACAGCTCCGCGGCGACCTTGGCGTCGAGCTCGGGCGGCTCGATCTTCACGCCGTGTCGCTCGGCCGCTTTCGTCCAGAGCCTTCCGAGCGACTCGAAGAACTCATTCATCAGGCGAGAAATCTAGCGTCCGCCTTGCAGACGCAAAAACGCGGGAGTAGAACAGACCAAATCCGATGACGGAAATCACTCGTCGTGAGTTCCTGAAGCTCGGAGCGGCCGGTACCGCCGGGATGGCGCTCGTTCCCCTTGCTAACCCGCTCGGTTTCGATGTCGCCGCGGCGAAAAAACGTGCGCTGGACCTTCGCATTTCAGGCGCGAAGGAAGTCCACTCCCTCTGCCCGTATTGCGCCGTGGGCTGCTCTCTCATCGCCTACACAAAGGAAGTCAACGGAAAGACGCAGCTCCTTCAGATCGAGGGCGACCCCGACAGTCCGGTAAACGAGGGTCGCCTCTGCCCAAAGGGCGCGACCGCGATGCAGCTCGCAACGAGCGCGCGGCGCGTCGCCTCGCCGATGTACCGCGCGCCGGGCGCTACGACGTGGGAAACGAAGAGCTGGGACTTCATGCTCGACAAGCTCGCCCAGAACGTCAAGACGGCCCGCGACAACACATTCGTCGCGCAGGATGCGAACGGCAACGTCGTGAACCGCACCGAAGGTATGGCCTTCGCGGGCGGAGCGGCATTCTCATCGGAGGAGGGGTACTTCGCCACGAAGCTCATGCGGAGCTTGGGCGTCGTACATATCGAACAGCAAGCGCGGGTCTGACACGGCCCAACGGTGGTCAGTTTGGCCGCCTCATTCGGACGGGGAGCGATGACGAACCACTGGCGTGACATCAAGCACGCCGACCTCATCCTCATCAATGGCGCGAATCCGGCCGAGGCGCACCCCGTCGGGTTCCAGTGGTTTGTGAAGGCGAAGCTCGATCCGACGAAGGGCCCCGGCGCGGGTGGCGGCGCGAAGATCATCCACGCCGACCCGCGCTTCACGCGAACCTCGGCGATGGCCGACATGTACCTCCGTATTCGAACCGGGACCGATGTTGCGTACTTCGGCGGGCTTATCAACTACGTGATCCAGAACAAGCTCTACCACGAGGAGTACGTCAAGAACTACACGAATGCGTCCTTCATCGTGAAGAAAGACTTCGATTTCAAAGATGGTCTCTTCACCGGATACAACTCGGCGACCCGCTCGTACGACATCTCGACGTGGGCGTACGAGCAGACCACTCCGCCCGCCGCGACCGGAGGAGCCGTCGAGGGTCCGCCGACAACGCAGTCGGGTTTTGCGAAACGGGACATGACTCTGCAGGACCCGCAGACCGTGTGGCAGCTCCTCGCAAAGCACTACTCGCGCTACACGCCCGAAATGGTGTCGAGCATCACGGGGATTCCCGTCGACCAGTACATGCAGGTCGCCAAGCTCGTCGGCGAGATGGGCAAGCCCGACAAGGTCATGACGATCGTGTACGCGGTAGGGCTGACGCACCACACCACCGGCGGCCAGCTCATCCGTTCCGGCGCGCTCCTCCAGCTCATCCTCGGGAACATGGGCCGCCCCGGCGGCGGCATGAACGCGGAGCGCGGTCACGCGAACATCCAGGGCAATACCGATCACGCCATTAGCTGGGAGATCCTTCCTGGCTACCTTCGCATTCCCGGTCCGGGGCAGAAGAACCTGACCGACTACGTCAACGTCAACGCCCCGAAGAAGAGCGATCCGAATTCTTGGAATTTCTTTGGCACGAACTACCGCAACTTCATGGTGAGCCTGCTCAAGGGGTGGTACGGCGCGAAGGCCACGAAGGACAACGAGTACGCGTTCGACTACATCCCGAAGCCGGCGGTGAACTCCTCGTGGATGTCCATTTACGACCAGGCGCTAAAGGGAAAGATGGAAGGCGTGATCCTGTCGGGCATGACGGCGACCTCCATCGGGCCGGATTCGAATCAGGTCATGACCGCCCTCGGGAAGCTGAAGTGGCTCGTGGTGATGGACCCGCTTCCGACGACGAGCTCGGAGTTCTGGAAGGCGCCGAACGTTGACTCGGCGTCGATCCAGACCGAGGTCTTCATGCTGCCGACGACCCACTGGATCGAGAAGGACGGCTCGTTCGTCAACAGCGGGCGCTGGTCGCAGTGGAAGGACCAGGTCATCCCACCTGAGGGCGAGGCGAGACACGACCACTGGATTCTCGCCGACCTCTACGACCGAGTGAAGACGCTTTACAAGAACCAGGGCGGGAAATTTCCCGATCCGATCATGGCGGCCACGCTCGATTACAAAGATCCCAAGAAGCCCGAGCTGGATGAGATCGCGAAGGAGATCAACGGAAAGAACCTCGCGACCGGCGGGCAGATGGCGAGCTTCGCGCTGCTGAAGGACGATGGAACGACGACAGCGGGTGACTGGATCTACACGGGAAGCTACCCCGACGCCGGAAACCTTTCGAAGCGGCGGAACGGAATTTCCAACCCGACGCAGAACGACCCGACGGGGATGGGCTTCTATCACAACTGGGCGTGGAGCTGGCCGCTGAACCGCCGCGTCTTGTACAACCGCGCGTCGGCGGATCTTCACGGCAAGCCGTGGGATTCCAAGCGTCCGGGCATCCAGTGGAACGGCACAACCTGGACCGGGGACGTGCCCGACTACCCGGCCACGATGAATCCGGACGATCCTGCGTCGTGGCTACCGTTCATCATGAATGGCGAGGGCGTCGGACGGCTCTTCTCGAACTCGATGCTCGATGGTCCCTTCCCGGAGCACTACGAGCCGTACGAGGCGCCGATCCCAAACCCGCTCCATCCGAACGTATCCGAAGATCCGGTCGCGTTCTTGTACGACCAGGCCGCCGGACGGCCGAACCGCTTCGGCAAGGTTGCGGACTTCCCGTACGTCGCGACGAGCTACCGCCTCACCGAGCACGAGCACTACGTCACCCAGCATGTGCCGCTGCTGGTGGGCCTCCAGCCGCAGGCGTTCGTCGAGGTGCCGCAGGAGCTTGCCGATCAGAAGAGCATCAAGAGCGGCGACCGGGTCCGCGTCTCAAGCGCAAGGGGCAAGCTCGAGGTGGTTGCCCTCGTGACCAAGCGCCTAGGGCCGGTGACGCTCGCCGGGAACAAGACGGTCTACCAGATCGGAATCCCGATCCACTGGGGGTTCGTTGGAGTGTCCGCGGAGCAGAACCCCGATCGGTCGAAGTACTGGCTCGCGAACGCGCTGACGCCGATGGTCGGAGATGTGGGCGCCCGCACACCTGAGTTCAAGGCATTCCTCGTGAACATCGAGAAGCTCTGATGACGCTCCTTGCCGAACCGACGACGACGTACGAGCAGCGCCGCGAGCGCGCACGCGAGCTCGGCGCGCGCTTCGACTTCGCACAGCAGCCGCTCGCGCTCTACCTCGCCATCGTCGATGCGCAGGAGCGCGCTTTCGAGCGAGCGCGGACCGATCGCCCCAGCCGCGACGACCTCTCGTCCTATGTCGTCCGCGTCGCCCTGCCCGGGGTCATGGAAGCGGCGGTCGCCGCCGGTACTGAGACCTTGCGCGAGGCCACGCTGCTTCGTTTTCACGAAGCCGACCTCGAGGGGCTTGTCGAGGCATGGCTCGACGGCGACGAGACATCAGGTACGGACACCTTCCTCGCTCGGGCGAGCACCCAACCGGTGCTCGAGGCGCTGCCCGATCTCGCGGCGACGCTCCGGAACAGCGAGACCGACGACCGGCATTGCCCGCGCTGCAGCGGCCTGCCGCAGGTCGCGGTGTTCGCCGAAACGGCCGAGGCGCTCCTGACGAGTCCGCGGAAGCTTGTGTGCTCGCGTTGTGCCGACGAGTGGGTGATGAGCCGAATGACCTGCGCGTCGTGCGGCGAGACGTCGGGTGCGAAGATGCCCATTCTCTCCGACGTCGACCTCTTCCCGCACCTTCGGATCGACGCGTGCGAGATCTGCCGCCGCTATCTCATCACCGTCGATCTGCGCAAGGATCCACGCGCCGTGCCGGTCGTCGACGAGCTCGCTGCGCTGCCGCTCGATCTGGTCGCTGCCGAGCGCGGCTACACCAAGATCGCGCGCAATCTGATGGGGTTCTAGAAAATGGCCGCATTCCAGGAAAAACCGATGGGCTTCTTCACGGACACCTCGATCTGCATCGGCTGCAAGGCCTGCGAGGTCGCGTGTAAGGAGTGGAATCAGCTCGAGGGGAACCCGCCGAAGTTCACCGCGGACTCGTTCGACAATACTGGCCAGCTTGACGCGCAGAACTGGCGGCATGTGCAGTTCATCGAGCAGGTACCGGACAACAACGGGGTGGTCTTCACGCCGACGCCGATCGCCGGCGGACAGGCCTGGCTGATGATGAGCGACGTCTGTAAGCACTGTAAGAACGCGAGCTGCATGGAGGTCTGTCCGACGAACGCGCTCATGCGCACCGAGTACGACACCGTGTACATCCAGAACGACGTGTGCAACGGCTGCCGCAACTGCATCTCCGCGTGCCCTTACGGCGTGATCGGGTTCAATGAGGAAAAGGGCATCGCGCAGAAATGCACACTCTGCTACGACCGTCTGCAGGGCGGCCTGCAGCCGGCCTGCGCGAAGGCGTGCCCCACTGAGTCGATCAAGTTCGGCTACGTCGATGAGCTGCACAAGCTCGCCGACGACCGGCTCGCAAACTTGCAGAAACAGGGTTAC
>DATLPP010000059.1:0-9395 GCA_035535615.1 Candidatus Udaeobacter sp. | reverse complement strand
GCGTTCGCGGGGAACGACCAGCACCAGGACGCGGGCGCCAAGATGATCCACGCCGCGCCGAACACGACGAGCATCATCCAGAGCAAGGGGATCAGCAAAGGAACCGGGCAGCAGACCTACCGCGGCCTGGTGAAGATCTATCCCGGCGCGCACGGCGCCAAGAGCACTGTCCGGTGTGATGCGCTCATCCTCGACCGGACCGCGCGAAGCGACACCTACCCCTACATGGAGATCGACGAGGAGGACGTGACCATCGGCCACGAGGCCTCGGTCTCGAAGGTTGGCGAGGAGCAGCTCTTCTACCTCATGAGCCGCGGCCTTTCCGAGGCCGAGGGGACCGCGATGGTCGTGAACGGCTTCATCGAGCCGATCGTGAAGACGCTCCCGATGGATTACGCCATCGAGATGAACCGGCTCATCACGCTCCAGATGCAAGGCGCCATTGGCTAGCACCGCGACACTCACTCCGGTCCCGCTGCTGCTCGACCGCCAAACGGTCGAGCAGCACAGTCTTCGGCGCAAGGAGCCGCAGTGGCTCCGCGACGCGCGCCTCAGCGCCCTGGAGGGATTCAGCCCTGAGAGCTGGCCCACCGGTCAGGAGGAGGAGTGGCGGCGGTTCCCGCTAAAGGACCTCCCCGAAGGTTCGCTCGTCTCGACGCTCGACCATCTTCCCGGGATCCAGTACAAGCTCGAGCCGCGGGCCGCGGCCCAGGGCGTGATCTTCAAAGGTCTACTGCGCGCGTCGCTCGACAACCCCGAGCTCGTCCGCCCGCACATCGGCCCGGGGGAGGGGATCCCCTCTCACGCCGCGTTCCGCGGGATCGCGGACGCGCTCTGGTCCGCCGGAAGCACGTTCGTGCACGTTCCCGCGGACGTGGTCGTGGAGATGCCGATCGTCGTCGACAAGGTCTGGCCCGCGGGTGGCGATGCGATGCTCGCGCGAACGATCGTGGTCGCGGAGCGTGGCTCGACCGTGACGATCGTCGAGGATCTCTCGTCCGAAGGCGTGACACCGCGCATCGCCATCCCGCACGTGGACGTGTACGCCGGCCCGGGCGCGCGAGTCCGCTACGTCGCGATCCGCCGCTTCGCCCCGGGCGTCGTCGACCTCGGCTTCCAGCGGTTCCGGTCCGCCAGCGACAGCGACCTCGCCGTGCACAACGTGTTCGCGGGCGAGGGCAAATCGAAGGTGGGCATCCAGTCGGACATGGAGGGCAACGGCGCGACCGTGAAGCTCTACGGGCTCGTCGCAGCGGGCGACGACCAGCGCATCGACGTGAACAGCTTCCAGCAAGTCGACGGCAAGGGCTCGCAGAGCGATCTCCTCTACCTCTCGGCTCTGTACGACCACGCGAAGGCCATCTTCTACGGCAAGATCCGGGTCGAGGCGACGTCCAGCGGGACCGGCAGCTATCAGGAATGCCGAAACATGCTGCTGTCGAAGCATGCCGGCGCCGACCCGATCCCGGTGCTCGAGATCCTCACGAACGACGTCGTTCGTTGCGGGCACGGTGCCACCGCAGGTGCGCTCGGCGACGAGGACCTCTTCTATGCGATGTCCCGCGGATTCGATCGCGATCAGGCGCAACAGCTCATGGTCCACGGCTTTTTCCGCCGCGTGATCAATCAGCTCGACGACGAGCACGTCCGCCAACGCGTGCTGAACGCGCTGCGGCCGCGCATCGGCAACATCGCGGAGATGGGTGTCCTCATTTGAGCGAGTTCGTCCCGGTCGCGCGCGAGGACGACGTCCCTGCCGGCGAGGTGAAGGTCGTCCACGCGGGAGACAAGAGTCTCGCGCTCGGCCACTGCGACGACGGAACCTGGGGCGCGATCGACAACGTCTGCACCCACGACGGCGGCGTGCTCGGTGAGGGCGAGCTCGAGGACTGCTTGGTCGAGTGCCCCCGCCACGGGGCGCGATTCGACCTCTTGACAGGTGAGGTGCGTGCTTTACCCGCGGTCTTTCCGGTGAACGCGTACCCGGTGCGCGTGGTCGACGGTGTCGTGCAGGTGGATGTCGGCGTTCCGACCAAAGAGCTCGAGATCGGGTGATTCCGCACTAACTACTAGCAAGCCTTCTAACTCATACGAAAACCGCCGCCGGGGATGACACGATCGGCGCATGGCCGATCACGCCCTCGAACACACGACGCCGCGCATTGGCTCCATCGATCGGTATTCGCCGGCGGTGCTTCTGTCGCTCGCGTTCGCATTCGGGGTGCTGGCGCAATACCTCTTCTATCGATCGGCGCTTGGCATCAACGTCGGTGTCGCATCGGTCGTGATCGTGGCCGTTGCCTGGCGGCTCCGGCCGGCCGGCGCACGCGTCGACCGGCTCGACCGCTGGATCGTCCCAGCCGCGATCGTTTTCGCGTTCCTTCCGGCACTCCGTGCCGACCTCATGCTCTTGCTCTTCGACGTTCCGGCCACGCTCGCCCTCGTCACGATGGCCGCGGTCTCGTTCGCCGGGGTGCCGCTCACTCGGCGCGCACTGGACGTCCTTGTCATCCTCGGCCTCGTCGTCGTCGGACGGATCGTGGCAGGGGGAGCCCTCCTCCTGTCGGCGCTTCCCGATCTTGGTCGCCCTCTCGCACGGCGGAGCGGCGGGCGGATCGCGTCCGTTGGCGTCGGCATCGCACTCGCTTTCCCGTTCCTCGTCGTCTTCGCGCTTCTCTTCGCAAGCGCGGACGCCGTCTTTTCGAGCGCGGTGACCAACGTGTTCGATTTCCGCAACTGGTCGATAGGCGAGCTCATCGGCCGGATCCTCGTTGCCGCCGCCTTCGCCTGGATCGCGGGCGGCCTCTTCATCGTCGCCGGACGGCGCGCGGACACGGCGACGACCTCCGTCCTGCCGCGTCTTCGTAACCTCCTGAGCTCCACGGCCGGCGCAACGACCCTGATCGCGATCGACGCGCTTTTCCTGTTCTTCGTCGGCCTGCAGATCGCGTATCTCTTCGGCGGGATCGACACGCTGAATGCCACCGGCCTGACGTACTCGGCCTACGCGCGTCGCGGCTTTTTCGAGCTCATCGCCGTCGCGGTCCTCGCGGGCGGTCTGCTCTTCGCGGTGGAGCTCGTCGTGGCAAGGCGCACGCGGCTGTATGTCGCCGCCGCGCTCACCCTCGCGCTCGCGACGCTCATCATCGTCGTGTCCGCCGCGTACCGGATGCAGCTGTACCAGCTCGCTTACGGATGGACCGAGCAGCGGTTCTTCGCGCTCGCCGGGATCGCGTGGCTCGGAGCCGGCGGCGCGTGCGGTGCCGTCCTCCTGTGGCGTGACGCGACGCGCTGGCTTCTTCACGCGGGCGGCCTCATCGCTCTGGCCGTCGCGATCGCCGTCAACCTGATCGGCCCGAGCGCCTTCGTCGCCCGGCAGAATCTGGAGCGGGTCATAGGGCCGAGCGCGGCGTTGCCGGCGGACGCGAGCCGCGAGCTTGACGCCCAGTACCTCGTCTCGCTCGGTGACGGAGCGGTCCCCACTCTCGTCGAGTTCCTGCCGCGCCTCGGTGCGGCCGATCGCGCGGCGCTGGGATCGGCGCTGCGAACATTCGCGTTCGCGGGACGCGACCTCGAGCCCGCCTCGCTGCCGGCTTTCAGACTCGACCGCGAGCGGGCTCGGCAGGCGCTCCTCGGTGTCGCCGACGAGCTTCGGAGCTATCCGCTGATCCGAGTGCCCTCGCCGTCGCGGCGCTGACACGCGTCGCGCGTCGCCGGCTGGCAGACGTCCTGCACTTTCGCCGGCAAGTACTCGAAGGAGGACCTGCCGTGGAAGAGAAAGAGATCATCGAAAAGCGCACCGTGCGCCGCGAGGAACCGGTCGACAAAGTGACGAACGTCAATGTCGGTCCCGATGGGACCACGAACATCCAAGAGTCAGGCGACACGGTCGTCGAAGAGGAGCATGTCGTCGAGGAGCATCGGCACCCCTAACAGACGCGGGTCAGCGACGATGCAGTAGCGAGAGTCCCTTTCCGGACGCGATCTCGTCGTACCCCTGCGTCTCGAGGTTCGCGATCTCGGCGAGGTGCTTTTGCTCGTCCCGGTTCACGGTCGGATCGGCGTAATCGAGGATCACGTACTCGGCGCCGCACGGATCGAGCCCGTTCAGGTGGTAGTTGAACCGCCGCTCCGGTATCTGCGTGGTGAAGAAGTCACGCGACGAGACGGACGTGTCTGCCGGGATGGCCGCGACCGCCGGCAAGAAGGGCTCGTACCGGGGCTCCCGCGCGAAGATCGACCCTTCGGCGGGCGCGCGATCCCGATTCCCGCGTAGAAACGCGTCGGTGAAGTCGGGCGTGAACGGGATCGCACCGTGGACGATCGTGAAGGCGACGGTCGATATGAGGACGGCCAGTGTCAGCCGGCGGCGGAGTCGGTTCTCCGGAAGCGTCGCGAAACCGAGGATCGATGCCCCGAGCGCCAAAGGGATGAGCGGCGCGCCGTACTGGTTGTGGTGCGTGTGCTCACCGGGATAGTCCGAGAGGAGCAGGTAGCCGAGGGGAATGATCGCGGGGACGAGGGCCCACCTCGATCGCACCGCGAGAAAGAGACCCGGCGCGAACAGCGTGAGAACGAACACGATCTTGAGGCCGATCTCGCCGGAGAGCAGGACGCGAACGACCCGGAGCGGGTCGAGGAGCAGCGTCCGCGTGATCTCGGGCTCGTCGGCCCCAAGGCTCGCGTAGCGTCCGAGGTACTGCCAGGGCGCGCCCCCAGCGAACGCGGGGATTATCACCATGAGCGTCACGAAGAAGACGAGGACGCTCGCACCGATCACGAAGGCCCCGAGCTTCCAGCGCCGCTGTGCCAGGAGCGCGATCCCGAATCCGATCGCGATCAGCGGCAGCTCCTCCTTGACGAGGAACGACGTGCCGAGGCTCAGCAGGAGCGGCACCGTGCGGCGCGTCGCGTAGAAATACACGGCGAGCCCGAGCGGGAGAACGGCGAGGCTTATCTCGTGGAAGTCGTCGAACGTGATCCATGCGAGCGGCGCGGAAAGCACATACGCGGCGACCCAGACGAGGCGCTCCTTGCCTCGTGCGAGGAAGCGACGCGCGAGCAGATAGATCGGCAAGGCACCGAGAGCGAGTGCGATGGTCTGAAAGACGATGAGCGTCTCCGGCCGCGGGATGAGCGCGTAGAAGGGAACGATGACAAGAAGCGCGGGGGAGAAGTGATCGAGGAAGAACGAGTGTGGGTCGCATCGCTCGAGGCTCAGGGTGGATTCCATGAAGCGGCCGTGGACGGTATTCCAGAGCACCTGATCGAATACGCCGAGGTCGAGCGCGGCCGAGTGGAATGCCCAATGTCGGACGACCGAGAGCGATCCGAAAAACACCACGTAGAGAGAGACCAGCGCGAACGCCAGGCGTCCTTCGTACCGCTCCAGCAACCGAGTTATTCTCAGGCCCAGCGACAGTTGCGTTCGGAGGACATCTCTTGATCAGTACGGCCGCGCGTGACCGGGTCAAGCTCGCGATCGACCAATGCGAGGAGCAGTTCCACGTCTTCGACGAGAAGTCGAGCGAGGACAGCCTCGACTCGTACGAGGCGGCGCTCAACAGGGGTAGGGCGATGGCCTTTCAGGAAGCCGCTCACTACGTGAAGTCGGCGCTGCACGACATCGACGTCAAGAGTCTCTAGAGGTGATTACGGCGGTCGTCCTGATCACGGCTGAGAAGGGCGCACTGCCGAAGCTCGGCGAGGCGCTCGCCGCGGTGGATGGCGTGTCGGAGGTGTACTCCGTCACGGGCGATTTCGATTTCGTGGCGATGGTCCGCGCGCGCGAGCACGACGAGCTCGCCGACATCGTGACTCGACGCATCGCCCAGGTGGGCGGCGTCGCACGTACCCAAACGCACGTGGCGTTCAAGGCCTACTCGCGCCACGACCTCGAAGCGTTGTTCGCGATCGGCGCGGAGCAGGGCTGAACTAGACTCGGCCCGATGCAGGCCGTCGTCATGGCGGGCGGCGAAGGAAGCCGTCTTCGACCTCTGACGATCAACCGTCCGAAGCCGATGGTGCCAATCGTCGATAAGCCCTGCCTCGGACACATTTTCGAGCTCCTCAAGCGCCACGGCATCGAGGAGTCGTTCGTGACCCTCCAGTACCTCGCCTCGGTCATCCAGGACAGCTACGGGGACGGCGGCGGCATAGGGATGCGCCTCCGGTACAGCATCGAAGAGACCCCGCTCGGCACGGGCGGCTCGGTGCGGCAGATCGCCGGGGACCTCGACGGGACGTTCCTTGTCATCTCGGGTGACGCGCTCACGGACATCGACCTGTCGAAGGTCATCGCCTTCCACCGCGAACGCAACGCGGCCGTGACCCTGACGCTCGTTCATGTGCCAAACCCCCTCGAGTACGGCGTCGTGATCACCGGCGAGGACGGTCGGATCACGAAATTCCTGGAGAAGCCGTCCTGGGGCGAAGTCTTCAGCGACACGATCAACACCGGCATCTACGTGATCGAGCCGCGCGTCCTCGAACGTTTCGCCGTCGGCGAGGTCTTCGATTTCAGCAAGGATCTCTTCCCGCGCCTGCTTGCCGAGGGCGAGCCGCTGTACGGGTATATCGCGGAGGGGTACTGGACCGACGTGGGCTCCATCGCCGAATACGCGCGAGCGAACGCCGACCTCTTGCGCGGCAAGGTGAAGGGCGAGGACCTTGGGAACGAGCTCATGCCGGGCGTGTGGACGGCCGGCGACGTGGACATCAACGAGTCCGCGAAGCTCACCGGCCCAATCTTCCTCGGCGAGGGCGTGAAGATCGGGCCGCACGCCGAGATCATCGGACCGACCGTGCTGCGCGACTACGTGTCGGTCGACGTCGGCGCGGTCATCGATAGCTCCATCGTCTGGCGCAACACGTACATCGGCGAGCGCTCCGAGCTGCACGGCGCGATCGTGGGCCGGCAGTGCGCGCTCAAGTCGCGGGTCATCCTCGAGGAAGGCAGCGTTATCGGCGATCACACGATCGTCGGCGATCACGCGCGGGTGCGGGCGCAGGTGAAGGTGTGGCCGGACAAGCAGATCGAATCGGGCGCAGTGATCGGGTCGAGCCTGATCTGGGGAGCGCAGGGACGACGCGCGCTGTTCGGCCGCTTCGGAGTCACCGGCATCGTCAACATCGATCTCACACCGGAGTTCGTCGCACGGCTCGGGGCTGCGTACGCGTCGACCTTGAAGCAGGGCGCGACGATCACGATGAACCGCGACCAGCACCGCTCGAGCCGGATGCTGAAACGCGGCCTCATGAGCGGAATCGTGAGCGCCGGCATCGACGTCGCCGATCTCTCCCAGGTGCCGCTCCCGATCGGCCGCCATCACACTCGGCGCATGGGCGCGGCGGGCGGGGTGCACGTGCGCGTCTCGCCGTTCGACGTCCGCGTCTGCGATGTGAAGTTCTTCGATCGCCAGGCGCTCGACATGGACAAGACGCAGGAGCGCAAGGTGGAGACGATCTTCTTCCGAGAGGACCTGCGCCGCGTCTCGTACGACGACGTCGGGCGAATTTTCGAGTCGCAGCGCGTCGGCGAGGCGTACAGCGAGGCGTTCCTTGCCGAGGTCGCACACCGGAAAGAGATCGCCGAGGCGAAGCCGAAGATCGTCGTCAACTACTCGCACGGTACGCCGGCACAGTTCCTTCCCCAGCTCCTCAACGCCATCGACGTTGAAGCCGTCGCCGTGAACGGCGTGGTCTCCGAGAACATCGGCTCACGCTCGTTCGAGGAATTCCAGGAGGAGCAGCGGCAGCTCGCCGTGCTCGTGCCGGCCCTCGGGGCCTCCCTCGGCGTGATCATCGACGCCGGCGGAGAGAAGATCTTCGTCGTCGACGACCGTGGCCGCGTGATCAACGCGATGCACTTCCTTGCCGCGTTCGTCTCGTTGACCGTGCAGCAGGCGCCGGGGGTCGTCGCGGTACCGGTCTATGCCCCTTCCTCGATCGAGCAGATCGTCGGCGCTCACGGCGGGCGCGTGCAGCGGGTGCGCGCATCAGCCGAGGCGCAGATGAGCCTGGCGGCGCGCGAGCACCCGCTTTTGGTCGGAGATGGCGACGGCGGATTCATCTTCCCGCGGTTCCACCCGTCCTTTGATGGGCTTTTTGCGACGGTTCGGCTGCTCGAGCTCCTCATATCGGCGAAGAGGACGCTCAGTGAGGTCATGGACGAGACCCCGCCCGTTCACGTCGCGCGTCTGCAGGTGGTCTGTCCGTGGGAGGAAAAGGGCCGCGTCATGCGGATGCTCGCGCAGGACCCGGCGACGGAGCGCACCCGTCAGATCGATGGCGTGAAGCACCAGAACGACGGCGAGTGGATCCTCGTGCTGCCGGACGCCGACAGGCCCCTCTTCAACGTGTACGCCGAGGCGAAGGACGACGACCGCGCGTTGATGCTCGTTCACGAGTACGCCGACAAGCTCGAGCGGATGCGCGCTCCTTGAGCATTCGCATCGCCATCGCGCAATGCGCGCCGGCGCTCGGCGCGGTCAAGCGCAACCTGGACATGCACGACAAATGGATCGCCCGCGCAAGAGCCGCCGGAGCGCGACTGGTGATCTTTCCCGAGCTTTCGCTCACCGGGTATTACCTGAAGGATCTCGCCGCCGACGTGGCCTGCTCGGCCGACGATCCTCAACTGGCGCGCATCGCCGAAGCGTCGCGGGATATTGACATCAGCGCCGGCTTCGTCGAGCGGTCGGCCGACGCGAAGCTGCACATCGCGCAGGGCCATTGGTCGGGGGGAAAGCTGGTGCACGTCCATCGCAAGGTGTACCTCCCTACCTACGGCATCTTCGACGATGGGCGCTACTTCGGGCCGGGCGATCGCTTCGAGACATACCAGTGGGCCGGCGGTACGACCGGCGTCGCGATCTGCGAGGACCTTTGGCACGTCTCGACGCCGTACCTCTACGCCGCAGCCGGTGCAACGATCGTGCTCGCGCCATCGGCAAGTCCGGGCCGCGGCGTCGCCGAGGGCGGCGATCTCGGGACCGCGGAGTCCTGCCGGCTCATGGATCGGTTCTACGCGTCCTATCTCACGGTGTATGTCGTGTACGTGAATCGCGTCGGACACGAAGATGGCATCGCGTTCTGGGGCGGGTCGGAGATCGTCGCGCCCGATGGGACCGTGGCCGCGCGCGCGCCCGAGTTCGACGAGGAGCTGCTAATCGGCGAGATCGACCCCGAGCTCGTCGCCCGGGAGCGCGCACGTAACCCGCTGCTACGCGACGAGCGCGAGGACATCGTGCTTCGTAACCTCGCGGGCCGGCTCGGTCTCCACTTCGACCGCCGTGACTAGCGCCTTCGCGCGGACGGGCGTGATCCGGCCCGATCCCAAGGACCCGTCGCCGCTGCGGATCGACGAGGTGCTCGTCCGCAAGATGCTCGTCCTC
>DATLPP010000058.1:0-14514 GCA_035535615.1 Candidatus Udaeobacter sp. | reverse complement strand
AACGCATCAACAAGCCCCGCGAATTCGTGTCCCGGAATAGTCGGAATCCGCGGCCGGCCATCGCAATCTCTATAGGTTTCGTCCCAGGTTAGTTCTGTTTTCGTTATCGACGTAGCGATGACGCGGACGAGCGCATCTCCTGGCTGGAGAGCTGGCTTTGGAGCGTCTTCGTAGGCCAGCAATTCAGGGCCGCCTTGCGTATGCATACGAATTGCTTTCATGGATCGGCTCCCGGCTTTAGCCGAGACGCGATTTTACCCCTTAACGGAAGGCCGGCCACCTCCACCACCACGGGAAGGTGCGATTAGTCGACGATGACAAGGGTCGGAGCTACGTGCTCGATTGCGAGTGCGGAGCCACGCTCGGACCGTGGCAGGACCGCTAAGGCTTTAGCCAGGTCACCACCACGAGCGCGAGAGTCGCAAGTGTGTACACGATCGTCGAGGCGACCAGCGCAACCGTTCGCCGGCCGGTCGCTGCTGCTCCTGACCACGCGCGGCGCAAAGACGGGACACGAGCGGACCAATCCACTCGCCTACACCCGCGACGGTGATCGCATCTTCGACATCGCATCGAAAGGCGGCGCGCCGACCAACCCCGACTACCGCAACCTGCGGGCGAATCCACGGGTCACCGTCGAGGTTGGCCCGGAGCGGTTCGAGGCGAACGCAACCGTTGCGAAAGGCGTCGAACGCCGTCGCCTATGCGACCTGCAGGCTTCTCGCATGCGGGCATTCAAGGACTACGAGAAGAGGACTTCGCGGGAGATCCCGGTCGTCGTCCTGGAGCGCGCCGGCTAGGCACGCGCATCCAAGGAGTCCCGGGTCGCGTACTTTCTGGCAGGTTGGAAAAACGCCGGTCGCTCCTTGTCGCGGCTTTCGGCGCCGTTGCGGCGCTCGTCCTCGTCCTCGTGGTGGCGCTCCCGCTCGCCCTGACGCATCGGCAGGACCTGCCTCTCGAACGCGTCTACGGTGATGCCGCGGTCTCGCTCGTGTCGCGGATCCTCGGTGGCGACGCGACGAACCCCGTTGCGAACGATCAGCGGGCTCTCACTGCCGGCCGCGCTGCATACACCGGCTCGTGCGCGGTGTGCCACGGTGCGAAGGGCGATGGACGCGGTGCGTTCGGCCCGACGACGTACCCGGACGCGACCGACTTCACGAGCGCGGCGGCGAAGGAGAAGACCGACGCGCAGCTCTTCTGGATCGTGAAGAACGGCCTCGGCTTCACGGCGATGCCCGCATTCGGCAGCCAGTACAAGGACGCCGACATTTGGGCGATGGTCGCGTACATCCGCGCGCTGCAGCGCGGCACCGCGAGCGCGCTCGCCATTCCCGAGCCCAGCCTCGCGCAGCTCGCCGCGGCCGATCCCGCGGTCAGCCGCCAAACGCGTGGCGCGGCCATCTACTTCGCGCTAGGTTGCCATTTCTGCCACGGACCGGAGGGCGACGCGCCGGGCGACCTCTCGATCCGTGGACGCATCGAGACCGAGATCGTGCGCAGAGGCTCGGCGCAGGGAATGCCCGCCTACGGGAGGGACGTGATCACCGACGCGGAACTCGCCGATCTCGAGAGCTACCTGCTCCGGTTTGCCGCGATACCCTCGAGTCCGGACTGAGCGCGCAGGAGCGAGAGCGGGTAGGTCGTCCCGCGCCACCGCACGCCGCGTGTCTCGGCGATGTAGACCGACCGAATGATGGCCCAGGCGAAGCACGCGGCTGAGAACGGCAGGAGCAATGCGATCGCGAGCGCGGACGGCGTGAGGCGTGGCGACATCGATTGGCGATAGGTCTCGAGAAGCGCCGCCACGAGGCACACGACGACGGTCGCGAGCAACACCCGGTCGATCCCACCGAGCAGCACCACGCCGGCGAACGGCCACATCATCGTGGCGAACAGATAGAGCAGCACCCCGACCGCATCGAGGAGGCGGTATTCCAAGCTTGAGTACATGCTCTTCTCGAGGCCGGAGATCGCGCGGCCGAGCGACGGGTACCACTCCACCGACAGGAGCTCGTTGCCGTTCAACACGCGCTGCCGAAAACCGAACCCGCGTAGGCGTCGACCCAGGCGGATGTCGTCGTCTGGCCGCAGCGAGAGCGGGCGCATCGTGCCGATCCGCTCGTACGCGGCCCTGCGTACGAGGTTGAACGCGCCGATGCCCACACCGCGCCTGCTCTTCGGGTCGTTCGCGAGATACGCGCCCCAGAGCGCGATAAAGGCGTAGCCGAAGAAGGCGACGAATGCCCGCAGCGCGAGTCCGTGCGCCACGAGGCGCGGCGCGAGCGTGAGATGGTCGAGTCCCTCGGCTACCGCGTATGCGACGGCGCGGCCGAGGGCACCCGGAGCGAACACGACGTCCGCATCCGTGAAGAGCAGCCACTCCCCGCTGGCGCGCGCCGCGCCGAGCCAGAGCGCGTGATTCTTGCCGAGCCATCCGGCCGGCAGCTCATCGACGCGAAGCGTCAGAAGACGACGGTCCTTCTCGGCGAGCTCGCGCAGGATCTCGCCGGTCGCGTCGCTCGAACGGTCGTCGACGACGATAACCTCGATCTGCGGGTAGTCCTGCCCGAGGAGCGACCGGACCGCGCGCGCGATCGTCGCCCCTTCGTCCCGCGCGGGCACGACCACCGAGAGCCGCGGCAGAGTCACGGGCTCTACCTTCATCCCAGGCAGCTTCGGTATCGCGTTGCGATGACGGATGAGCAGCAAGGACGGCACGACGACGGCGAGGAAGACGAGCGCATCGAAGATCGTTACGAGAAGCGGCGGAGTCACCAGATGAAGCTAGCCCACGCGGCGTAGTACCCACACCAATGGGGGAGACGACCTGTTGAATTCCCCCGTTCGCGTCCCCCGCGAAGGACGCGATCAGTACGTTCTGGGCGTTCCCGCGCGCCTCGCGGGTCCCTAGCGTCTTCATCGTGATACGAAAACTGCTCGCCGCACATCCGCGTGGCGCGATGCCGCGCTACGCCGCCGCGGTCATCGGCGCCGCGCTCGTCTATGGGATCGAACAGGTCGTCACCGACGACTTCGCGCGCTGCGCCATCGCCGACTTCGCATGGACCGCGGCCGCGATCGGCGCGATCTTCGGGACCGCGCGCGCGGTCCGCTCGTCGGGAGGCAGCGACCGCATGGTGTGGCTGCTGTTCTCCGCGGGCTCGGTCTCCTGGCTCGTCGGTCAGCTCCTGCGTGACGTCGTCGAGATCGGCGGGATGGCGATGCCCTCACCCCTCGTCGTGGATCTTGGTTTCATGACCGCGGCGCCGGTGTGGACGATCGCCCTGGTGCTGCTGCTTCGCAGGCACGGTCAAAAGCTCACGCTCTACGCCCTCGTCCTCGATGTGGGCGCGGTCATCCTGACGCTGGTCGCGTCGGTGACGCTGTTCCTTGCGACGACCCTCGCGACCGATGTCGCCCGGGATCCCCAGGCCTCGGCGGTCGCGGTCCTGTACCCGCTGCTCTATGTCGCGGCGACGGCAGCTGCCCTCTCGGCCGTGTGGGGCATCCCGCAGCCCGAGCCGCGTGGCGCGGTGATCTCGCTCTTCCTCGGGCTGGGCCTGAACGCCCTCGCGTTCGTGCTCTACCTGCCCGCGAACATCGAGGGGACGTTCAAGGCCGGCACGCCGGTCGACGCTCTCTGGCTCATCGGCATCGGCGCCATCGGCATCGCCGGCGCGCAGTGGGTGGAGGAGCGTGAAGACGGCCGGAACAGCCGGCTGTCCGGGTCGGCTATTCATCTGTCGCGCATGGTGCTGCCCGGCGTGGTCGCCGCGGCGTGCTCGTTCCTCCTCGTCTACACGGATGTCCAGAGGGTGCCCGGACGCTTCGCCGACCTCATCGACGGCGCCGTCGCCATGACCGTGCTCGTCCTCGCGACCCGAGCCGGCCTCGCCCTCTACACAAACTGGCAGCTGGGCGAGCGCGAGCGCCGCCGCGCCGAGGAGCTCGCCATCCTGTATGACGTCGGTCTCGCGACGGCCGGCGAGCTTTCGCTTGAAGAGCTCGCGAGCCTGATCGCGCGTGAGGCGACCGCGCTGACGGGCACGGACGGCGCCATGGTCGCGCTCGCCGAAAAGAATCAGGGATTCGTCGTCCGCGCCGTCCACAACGCACCGGCCCTCGGCCTGCGCTCGTCCGTCGGCGAGGACCTGCGGGGCATCGCCTTGGAGAGCCTGCGTACGCGTGACGTCGTCGCGGCAAGCGACTATCGCGCCCACCCCGATAGCAACCCCGCGCTCCACGGGCTCATCGCGTCCGCGATCGCCGCGCCGCTGATCGCCCATGGAGAGATCGTCGGAACCCTCACCGCGTATGTTTCGCGCCCTCATGAATTCTCCGAGGAGACGCGGCGCCTGGTCCGTCTCTACGCGGCCCAGGCCGCGATCGCGATCGCGAACGCGGCGCTCCTGGCGGAGACCCGCCGGCTCGCCCGCGACGATGACCTCACCGGCGTGCTCAACCGCCGCAGCCTTCTCGAGCGCCTCGAGGTCCAGATCGCCGACGCGACACGTCACGGCGAGACGTTTGGCGTGGTGATGTGCGACGTCGACGGCCTCAAGGCCGTCAACGACTCGGCCGGCCATCTCGTCGGCAACGAAGTGCTTCGGACGCTCGCGCGCGCGATGCGCCAGGCGACGCGTTCGGAAGATGTGGTCGCCCGCTTCGGCGGCGACGAGTTCGTCCTTCTTCTGCCCCGCACGGGCCCGCTTCCAGCGCAGGCGATCGTCGGCCGGATCGCGGCGCGACTGCGCGAAGAGCGCTACATGTGGGCCGGCCAGGCGAACGATCTGCCGCGCGCGTCGTTCGGCATCGCGTGGTTCCCGATCGATGGCCGAGACGCCGATGCGCTCATCAGCACCGCGGACGCGCGCATGTACGAGGACAAAGCGGGGGCGCGAGCGCCGCTTCTCGCCGCCGCGGACGCCGACTGATTCGTTAGGCTTCTCCTCTCAAGGTCTTGGGAGGAGGGGAACCGTGGCGAAGTGCCCCGAGTGCGATGCCGAGGTCACCGTCGGCTCCGACGCCGTCAAAGGCGAGATCGTGTCCTGCCCGGATTGCGGCGCCGAGCTCGAAGTAAAAGACACCGCGCCGCTCGCGCTCGCCCTCGCGCCGGAGGCTCAAGAGGACTGGGGTGAATAGACCCCGCGTCGGGGTGCTCCTCTCGAGGGTGCGTGTCGAGGAGAAGCTCCTCCTCGGCGAGCTCGAGTCGCGGGGCGTCGAGACGAAGATCATTGATGATCGCGAGCTGGTCCTCGCCGTAGAGCACCGCCCCGAGCTCGGCGTCGACGTGATCCTCGAGCGCTGCATCCAACACGGCACCGCTCTCTACGCACTCTCGGTGTTCGACGCGTGGGGCGTGCCGACCGTGAACCGCTACGAGGTGGCCGAGATCTGCGGGAACAAGCTGCTCACGACGATGCGGCTTATCCGCGACGGCGTGCCGAGCCCGCGGACGCGCGTGGCGTTCACCCCTGAGTCGGCGCTCGCGGCGATCGAGGAGCTTGGGTATCCCGTCGTCCTGAAGCCGCTCATCGGCTCGTGGGGCCGGCTCGTCTCGAAGGTGAACGACCGCGAGGCGGCCGAGGCGATCGTCGAGCACAAGGACGTCCTCGGCAACTACCTTCACTCGATCTATTACATCCAGGAGTACATCCAGAAGCCCGGCCGCGACATCCGCGCGTTCGTCGTCGGAGGCGAGACCATCGCCGCGATCTACCGCGCCAGCGAGCACTGGATCACGAACACCGCCCGCGGCGGCCAGGCATCGAACTGCCCGGTGACGCCGGAGCTCGACGACCTCTGCGTGAGAGCCGCTCGCGCCGTCGGAGGGGGCGTCGTCGCGATCGACCTCCTTGAGGCGCCGGAGGGATTGCTCGTGAACGAGGTGAACTACACCATGGAGTTCCGCAATTCCATCGACACGACGGGCGTCAACATTCCCGCGAAGGTCGTCGACTACGTCCTCGAGGTGGCGAGAGCCGCCCAGTGACGGAGTGAAAGTCGGAGTGGTTGGCGCCGCGGGGTACGCGGGCGGCGAGCTCCTGCGCCTCCTGCTGAGCCACCCCAAGGTCGACGAGATCGTCGCCGGCAGCGAATCCCTCGCCGGAAAGCCGGTGACCGCGGCGCACCCCAACTTGCGCAAGCGGACGAGCCTCTCCTTCGTGCACTACGAGGACGTGAGCAGGTGCGACGTCCTCTTTCTCTCGCTGCCGAACGGAGCGCATCGCGCGCACGAGTTCGAAGATCGCGCCACGGTCCTGATCGACCTCTCGAGCGATCACCGTCTCCGCGACCCCGCGGACTACGACCGTTGGTATGGCTCGCCGCACCCGCGGCCGACCGTGCTCGATCGCTGGACCTACGGCATTCCGGAGCTCCACCGGAGCGAGATCGCTAGCGCCACGCGCATCACCGGTGCGGGCTGCAACGCGACCGCCTCGATCCTCGCGCTCCTCCCTCTCTTCCGTGCCGGTGTCGTCGACCGCACGCGGCCGGTCGTCATCGAGTGCAAGGTGGGGTCAAGCGAGGGAGGACGCGAGCCGAGCGAGGACAGCCATCACCCGGAACGTTCTGGGGTGGTGCGATCGTTCCGCCCGGTCGGCCACCGTCACACCCCCGAGATCGAACAGGAGCTGCGCCTGGGCGGGCACGCCGTGCGGGTCGATCTCTCGGTGACCTCCGTCGAGCTCGTGCGTGGCGTGCTCGCGACGGCGCACGTCTACACGAACGCCCCGGTCGACGAGAAGGCGCTCTGGAAGATCTATCGCGACTCGTACGCTGCCGAGCCGTTCGTCCGCATCGTCAAGGAGCGTACCGGCATCTGGCGTTATCCCGAGCCGAAGCTCCTCGCGGGGACGAACTTTGCGGACGTCGGCTTCGCGCTCGACCCGCGTGGGGACCGCGTCGTCGCCCTTTGCGCGATCGACAACTTGGTGAAGGGCGCATCCGGCAATGGGATCCAGGCGATGAACGTCGCTCTGGGGCTCGACGAGCAGGCCGGACTCTCATTCGCGGGTCTGCATCCATGACACTCCGGGCCGTCGTGAAGGCCGGCGGCAGTGCGGGCGTCGATCGCGACGCGGTCGCCGATCTGGTCGCCGACATCGCGCGTTCCGACGAGATCGTGCTCGTGCATGGCGCCTCCGGCGAGACGAACAAGCTCGCCGCGGCGCTCGGTTATCCGCAGGAGACCGTCGTCTCGCCGTCGGGCCATGAAAGCCGCCGCACCGATCGCCGCACCCTCGAGATCTTCGCGATGGCTGCCCTCGGGGTGGAGAATTTCCTGTACGTCGAGAAGCTCCAGCAGCGCGGGATCGACGCTGTCGGACTTTCGGGTATATCCGGTCGCCTCCTCGTCGCGCGGAAGAAGGATGTGCGGTCGGTGCGCGATGGGAAGACCATCATCCTTCGCGATGACTACACGGGAAAGGTCGAGGCGGTGAACCTTCCGTTGCTCACGCAGTTCATCGGCGCGGGACGCGTGCCGGTGATCGCACCGCTCGCGCTATCGACCGAGCAACAGGCGCTCAACGTCGACGGGGATCGTGTCGCGGCCGCGATCGCCGTCGCCATCGATGCGGATGCGCTCATCATCCTCACGAGCGTGCCGGGACTCTTTCGCGACGCGGACGATCCGCGCACGCTCGTCGCCGAGACGACGATCGCGGAGGCGGAGTCGATGGCGCGTGGCCGCATGAAGGTGAAGATCCTCGCGGCGCGCGAGGCCATCGACGGCGGCATCGACGAGGTCGTCATCCGCTCGGCGAGCGGAGATCCGAGCGTCCGGACCGTGATCCGATCGTGAGCACGACGCATCGGTCGACCGCCGATCTCATCGCGGCCGAAGACGCGCACACCTCCGGCCTCTATACGAAGCGGGCCATCGTCCTGGTACGCGGCGACGGGGCGACCGTCTGTGACAGCGAGGGGCGGTCGTATATCGACTGCGTCGGCGGTCAGGGCATCGCGAACCTCGGTCACGGCAACGCCGCCGTCGCCGACGCGATCGCGCACCAGGCGCGGACTCTCGCGTCATGCACCGAGCTCTTCTACAACGATCGCCGAGCCGAGCTCTACGACGTCCTCGCTGGGATCGTGCCTGCCGCGCTCGATCGCGTCTTTCTCTGCAACAGCGGGACCGAAGCGGTCGAGGGCGCGATCAAATTCGCGCGCGCCGCGACGAGCCGGACGGGCATCGTGGCGACGATGCGCGGCTTCCACGGCAAGACGATGGGCGCGCTCTCAGCGACGTGGGGTCCCGAGTACCGCGACCTGTTCGGTCCACTTGTCCCGGGCTTCTCGCACGTGCCGTTCAACAAGCCCGAGGCGCTCGATGCCGCGATCTCCGCCGACACCGCCGCATTCATCTTCGAGCTCGTTCAGGGAGAGGGCGGGGTGCGTCCAGCGACGCGCGAGTTCGCTCAGGAGGCGGCTCGGCTCTGCGCCGAGCGGGGGGCGCTGCTCATCGTCGACGAGGTCCAGACCGGATTCGCTCGGACCGGCACGCTGTTCGCGATCGAGCAGTACGGACTGGTGCCGGACATCCTCTGTCTCGCGAAATCGATAGCCGGCGGCATGCCGATGGGCGCCATCGCGTTCTCGCGCAAGGTTGGCGACCTCACCAAGCGGTCGCATTCGACGACGTTCGGTGGGAACCCTTTGGCGTGCGCCGCAGCGATCGCCGCGATCGGTGAGATCCGCCGGCTGGATCTGGCGCAAAACGCGCGGGAGCGCGGCGCGCAGCTGATGGAAGGCCTCCGTGCGATCCGGAGCGACCGCGTTCGCGAGGTACGCGGCCTCGGCCTGCTCGTCGGCGTGGAGCTGAAGGAGAACGCGGCAGGCGCGTTGCGCGCGCTCCAGGATGAGGGTGTCCTCGCGCTCGGTGCCGGCCCGACGGTGGTCCGTTTCCTGCCGCCACTGGTTATCTCCGCGAACGAGATCGATCGCGTGCTCGAGGCGTCCGCGAAGGCGCTCGGGTGAGGCCGAGCGAACCGGACCTCGCGCTCCTTCGCGGCCTCGTCGAGATCCCAAGCGTTTCGCGCCACGAGGGCGACGCGGTGGAATGGCTGGTCGCGCGCATGGCCGAGCGCGGCTTTCGCGCGAACGTCGATGACGCCGGCAACGCCGTCGGCGAGATCGGCGACGGTCCGGTGCACGTCGTGCTCCTCGGCCACATCGACACGGTCCCGGGTGACATTCCGGTGCGCATCGACGGAGACAACCTTGTCGGGCGAGGTGCGGTCGACGCGAAGGGTCCGCTCGCCGCATTCGTTGCCGCGGCGACGGAGCCGATGACCGGCGTTCGCGTCACCGTCGTCGGCGCGGTCGAGGAGGAATCCCCGACGAGCAAGGGCGCTCGTTACCGCGCAATGCTTCCCGCGCCGAGCTGGTGCGTGATCGGCGAGCCTTCGGGATGGGACGCTGTGACGGTTGGATACAAGGGGCGGCTCACACTCGACGTCGTGCTGTCGCGCGAGGCGCGCCACGGCGCGTCACCGGGACCCACCATGGCCGAGGCAGCACTCGCGCTCTGGGACCGCGTCCACGAGTCGGCGAGCAAACGCGCGACCGCGACTCGCTCGTTCGAACGGCTCGACTGCCGCCTCGAGAGCATCGATGCCGGGATCGGTGACGGCTTGGTGGAGCGCGCGCGACTGCGCATCGGGTACCGCGTGCCGCCGGGCGTCGACCCCGGCGATCTCGAGAGCGCCGCCGCGAGCCTGACGGAGAGAAATGGAGACACTCACGTCGTCGTCACCACCCAGGGCAGGGAAGAGCCGGTCCGCACCCCGCGAACGAGCGCCCTCGCTCGAGCCTTCGCCCGCGCCATCGCTGCGGCGGGCGGCCGGGCCACCTTCAAGGAAAAGAGCGGGACGAGCGACATGAACATCCTCTTTCCCGCGTGGAGCTGTCCGATGCTCGCGTACGGCCCAGGCGACAGCCGGTACGACCACACACCTATCGAAAGGCTGTCGATAACCGACTTCGCACGGTCGATAACCGTGCTCAAATGGGTACTCAGCCGAGCGAGCGACCGCATAATCTGACGCCGACTGGCAGAAGGAGGCGCGCTGGGTGTTCACGAAGCGCCACACGCGCCAACGGCTCGTCGTCGCGGGGCTGACGTTGACCGCGCTGCTCGTCGGCGCGCTCCTGCTGCGGACGGAGATCATCGACACGACCCTTCAGTCGGTCGTCTACGACAAGGCGATCGACATCGGCAACCCGCCTCTCGCGAACCAGGTGACGATCATCGCGCTCGACGACAGGACGGTGGACCAGTACCGGTATCCGCTGCCGCACCGGGCCTACACGGACCTCCTCCGAGCGCTCAAGCCGCAGGACCCGAGCGTCATCGCCTTCGACATCGCCTTCTATGACGCGGCCCAGAATCCCGACGAAGATCGCGCGCTCGCCGCGGCCATCCGGGACGCCGGCAACGTCATCCTGGCGATGCAGGGAACGGGCCCGGCGACCATCGGCGATCACGTCGAGCGCTATCCGAGCGTCCTGCTTCCGATCCCGGTGCTGCGCGATGCGGCCGCGGGCGTGGCGGCCGTGAACATCCACCCCGATCCCGACGGGCGGGTCCGGTACAGCCAGCTTTTCATCGAGGGTCCGGACGGCACCACCTATTACTCGCTACCGCTCGTGACAGCCGCGAAGAAAGTCCGAGCGGATCTATCGAGGGCGCATCGCGCGGCCGATGTCTTCACCGTGCCTGCGCCCCTGGCGGACCGGGTCATGCCCGTCGACCGGCGGGGCGGCATGTCCATCTATTACGCGGCGCCACCGTCCCCTGAGCAGTCGACCTGCGCCGACAAGGCCTACTTCTGCGTCGTCTCCATGAGTGACGTCATCAACGGCGAGATATCGCCGGACCTCATCACCGGACGCGCGATCTTCATCGGAGCGCACTCGCTCTCGGCCGTGCCCGACAGTTACCCGGTCCCGAACTCGAGCGGCGACAAGATGTTCGGCGTGGAGATCTGGGCCAACGCCGCGCAGTCGATCCTGACCAACCGGTACCCCGTGCTGAAGCAGAGCGACCTCGTGACGCTGGCCCAGCTCCTCGTCGTGACGATCGCGGGGCTGCTGCTTGTCTTCCGGTGGCGGCTGTACGGGTTCATCGGGGCGCTCGTTCTGCTCGTCGGGTACGTCGTCGGCGCCTACGTGCTGTTCGCTCTGCAGACTCAGGGCGCTATCGGGACGGGCCCCGTCGAGGTCCCCTCGATCGCGTACGTGGTGCCGGCCGTCTTCTGGTGGATCATCCTGCAGAGCTACATGCTCGTCGAAGAGCAGATCACGGTGGCGCGTACGCGGAACACGTTCGGGCGCTTCGTCACCCCTTCCGTCGCGCGCACCATCATCGATCGCGAGGAAGCCGGCAAGCTCGCCCTCGGCGGGGAGGAAAAGCGCGTCACGGTGCTGTTCGGAGACATCCGCGGGTTCACCACGATCTCCGAGGGACTGACGCCGGGTATTCTCCTCGGCCACCTGAACCGCTACTTCGACGGTATGGTGGACATCGTGAATCGCTATGAAGGCACCGTGAACAAGTACAACGGCGACAACATCATGGTCCTGTGGGGCGCGCCGCTCGAGGTGAAGGACCAGGCGCGCAAGGCCGTTGAGTGCGCCCTCGAGATGCAGCGCTGGATCGTCTCCGAGCGCGAGAGGGGCGGTCCGGACGTGTCGTTCGGCTTCGGCATCAACACCGGCCCGGTCGTCGCGGGCTTCCTCGGCGCGAAAGGCCGCATGGAATACACCGTGATCGGTGACACCGCGAATGTCGCGTCGCGTCTCACATCGGCGGACATCGCGCGCCGCGATCAGGTGGCGGTCTCCGGCGAGACGTTGAGCGAGATCGGCGACGACGTCGAGGCGATCGACCTCGGCGCCGTGCTCGTGAAGGGGCGTACCGAGGCCGTACCGTGCTGGCAGATCAATCGCCTCGGCCAGCTCGCGACCCCGAAGCCCGCGCCCGCGCCGGACCTTCCCATTCGCCGCGCGGCGATCGCGGGGTATCACTAGGCCGTGCTCGACGACAAGGTCGCGCTCGTCCTGGTCAAGCTCGGACATCTCGCCGTCCAGAAGGACCGCGAGGCCTACCTCCGCGGACTCGTGGATCTCTGCTCGCAAGCGGTCGACGCCGAGCGTTGCACCGTCTACATCGTCAACGGGAAGAAGCACGAGCTCTGGGCCCGCGTGGCGCAGCGGACCGCGACCGAGATCCGGCTGCCGCTTGGGCAGGGCCTCGCCGGACAATCGGCGCTCACCGGCGAGACGATCAACGTTCCGGATGCGTACGCGGACGCGCGTTTCGATCGCAACGTCGACCTTCGCACTGGATTCCGGACTCTCAACATGCTCGTCGTCCCGGTCTGGGGCAGCGATGGCCAGAGCGTGGTCGGTGTGATCCAGGCGCTGAACAAGCGGAACGGCGCGTTCGAACGGCGCGACCAGATGCTGCTCGAGCAGATCGCCGAGACCGTCGGGCCGGTGCTCGAACACATCCCCATCGACAACTGATGCCGGAGGAGCGCCGAAACCCCGGCGGCGACCGCCGCCGCCAGCCGCGCCGTAAGACCGAACGCAAGGTGACCACGGGATCGAAGCTCGATCTCATCCTCGACGTCACGCGCCGCCTCATGTCGATCACCGACCTCGACGCCCTGCTTCGCGACATGGCGACCGTGACGACACAGCTTCTGGACGCGGACCGCGCCACGATCTTCATCGTGGACCGCGAGCGCGGAGAGATCTGGTCGAAGGTCGCCCTGGGGACAGGCGCTGGAGAGATCCGGCAGGCGATCGGCGTCGGCATCGCCGGGCTCGTCGCGGCCACGGGCGACACGGTGAACATCACCGACGCATACGATGACCCCCGCTTCAACCCCGAACCCGACCATCGCACCGGCTACCGCACGAAGAGCCTTCTCACGTTCCCGATGACCGGACAGAACGATCGCGTCATCGGCGTGTTCCAGGTCGTCAACAAGAACGGAGGCGGCGAGTTCACCGCCGACGACGAGGAGACCCTGAGCTCGCTCGGCGCATCTGCGGCCGTCGCCGTCGAGAATGCGCAGCTCGTCGCCGAGCAACGGCGTCTGTGGACGACGCTCATCGAGACCCTCGCGGTGACGATCGACGCGCGCGACCAGCAGACCGCCGGCCACAGCCAGCGCGTCACGCGGTACGCCGAGGTGATCGGACGAGCACTCGGCCTCGAGGGGATCGAGCTCGAGAAGCTGCGGGCTGCGGCCCTTCTCCACGACTACGGCAAGATCGCGGTGCGCGACGAGTTCCTGCTGAAACCCGGCAAGCTTGACGACGCCGAGTTCGAATACATGAAGGCCCACGCCGAGAAGACCGGGGAGTTTCTCGCGCACCTCGTGTTCCCGCAGGACATGCGCGAGGTTCCCGTGATCGCGGCCCAGCACCACGAGCGCATGGACGGCAAGGGCTACCCGCGCGGTCTCCCGGCCGAGCGCATCCTGCTCGGCGCGCGGATCGTTGCAGCCGCCGACGTGTTCGACGCGCTCACCGCGCCTCGGTACTACAAGCCCGCCTACACCCTGGAGAAGACGCTCGAGATCATGGATGGGATGGCCGGAGATCATCTCGACCCGAAGGTCGTCGCGGCCGTCCGCCGCAACGTTCACGATCTCGAGTGGACGCTCGATTCAATGAAGCACACGTGGCCGAAACCCGGCGACGAGGGCATGTCGAAGTCACCGGATACTGGTCTCTCGGAGCGCGACCAGGCAGCGAGCTCGTGAAGATCCGCTTTTGGGGCACCCGCGGGTCCATCCCGACGCCGGGGCCGCTGACCGTGCGCTACGGCGGCAATACCGCGTGCGTCGAGGTGCGCGACAGCACGGGATCGCTTCTCATCCTCGACGCGGGCACGGGCCTTCGCGAGCTCGGCACCGCGCTTATGAATGGCGGCAACAACCGGCCGTTCTCGGTTGATCTCCTGCTCTCGCATCTTCACTGGGATCACATCCAGGGCATCCCGTTCTTCCGGCCCGCGTACGACCCGAGGTCGTCCCTTCGCATCCGCGGCCCGAAGCAGTCCCGCACGATGCGCGAGCTCCTCGGTCTCGGAATGGACGACCCGTTCTTTCCCGTCGATATCGACGATCTGCCTGCGCAGCTCTCCGTCGGTGAGCTCCAGGATGGGAGCGACGAGCAGATCGGAAGATTTCGCGTTCGCGCGGCGAGCATCTTCCATCCCGCACCGGCGCTCGCGTTCCGGATCGAGGCTGACGAGCGCGCGCTCGTCTACGCCACGGACACCGAGGATCCGTTCTCCGGGAAACCAAATCCGATCGTGGCGCTGGCGACGGGCGCCGACACGCTGATCCACGACGCGCAGTTCCTCGAGAGCGACTTCAAGCCGACATGGGGACACTCGACCATCACGAGCGCCATCGACGTCGCTGTGAGATCGAAGGTGAAGCGGCTCGTCCTGTATCACCACGACCCCGACCGGAGCGACGACGC
>DATLPP010000057.1:0-6128 GCA_035535615.1 Candidatus Udaeobacter sp. | reverse complement strand
AGCGGATACGCGCCGTCCTCGAGCTCCATGAGCACGCCCTTCGCCTTGTCGATCATCGGCGGGATGTCGGAGAGGCGGAGGTCGATCTCGACGTCGGGCCCGAACATCTCGCCCGCCGCGATGCGGGGCAGCAGCGCGTAGGCGACCTGTCCCGTGGCCCCGGTAACGACGACCTTGATCGTGCTCATCGCTCCACGTTGCCCTTGCTATCCGCCTTCTCGTCGGCGCCGCCATAGACAGCCTCGGCCTCGATCTCGACGAGGATGTGTGCGTCGATGAAGTCGACCTTCACGATCGTCATCGCCGGGCGGATATCGCGGAACACCTCGCCGTGAACGACCGCGACATTCTGGATGTCCGCGGCGTTGCGGACGTACACGCGCGTCATGATCACGTCGGCAATCGTGCAGCCCAGGTCCTCGAGAGACGCTTTCATGGTCTCGATCGCCGCGCGCATCTGCTCGACGACGTCGTCAGAGACCACGCTCCCGTCGGCGCCGATCCCGGCGGTCCCCGCGACGCGCACGACCTGGCCGTGCCGGATGGCGCGCGAAAAGCCGAACTGGAACTCGCCTCGGCTCCCCGTCGTGTATGTGAAACGCTTCGGGTTCTTCGGATCCTTCGTTGGCATCAGTTGCGCATCCTTCTGATCACCGCATCGGCGAATTCCTTGGTTCCCACCGCCGATGGATCGTCGCGATCCGCTTTGAGGTCGTAGGTGACTTCCTTGCCCTCGGCGACCACCGACGCGATGGCCTTCTCAAGGCGATCGCCGGCCTCGCGCTCTCCAATGTGCCTCAGCATCAAAGCCCCCGCGAGCATTAACGCCATCGGGTTCACCTTGTTCTGCCCCGCGTATTTTGGTGCGCTGCCGTGGATCGCTTCGAACATCGCGATCCCGCCCTCGCCGATGTTCGCCCCGGGAGCGACGCCCAAGCCGCCGACCAGGCCGGCGACGAGGTCACTGATGATGTCGCCGTAGAGGTTCGGCGCGACCAGGACGTCGTACAGGTCAGGCTTCACGACGAGCTGCATGCACATGTTGTCGACGATGCGGTCCTCGAACTGGATCTCGGGGTAGTCCTTCGCGACCTCGCCGGCGACGCGAAGGAAGAGGCCGTCGGCGAATTTCATGATGTTCGCCTTGTGGATCGCGGTGACCTTCTTGCGCTTGTTCGCGCGCGCGTAGTCGAAGGCGAACTTGACGATGCGGCGCGAGCCTTCAACGCTGATCGCCTTGATCGCGAGGGCGGAATGCTCGCGGATCTTCGCCTTGCCGACCCGCTCGATGACCTCTTGCACCTCGCGCTCCTCCGGCGAGTCCACGTCGAACTCGATGCCCGCGTAGAGATCCTCGATGTTCTCGCGAACGACGACGAGATCGACATCGCCGCGCGGCGCGGGCACGCCCGGATAGGTCTTCGCGGGTCGGAGGTTCGCGTAGAGGTCGAACTCCTTGCGGAGGGCGACGTTCACCGAGCGGAAGCCCGTCCCGAGCTCGGTCGTGAGCGGGCCCTTGAGCGCGACGCGGTTTCGCCGCACGGACTCGAGCGCGTCCTTCGGGAACGGCGTGCCGTGCTTTGCCATCGCGGGCATGCCGACGTCGTGGACATCCCACTCGATCTTCACGCCGGTCGCGTCGATGGCACGGCGGGTCGCCGCGACGATCTCCGGGCCCGTGCCGTCACCCGGGATGAGCGTGATCGTATGCGTCAGGACGCCCTCCCCTTGGCGAGTACGACATCGGCATCGTACTTCGGCACCCTACGGCCCGCACAGTTGGCTCGCCTACGTCGAGCGCTGGAAACCGTCGAAGGCGCCGGTGTCGCGCGCCATCGCGATGCGGCCTCGATGCGGCCAGCCCGTGACGGACCCGATATTGGAACGGTCGGACTTTGCTCCGCGCGGCGGGCGAAAAACACGACACGGCGAGCCCGCGCCCGCCTTGCAATCCGGACAGGGACCAACCGAATACGCCCGTGCGAAAAAGTCGTTGCCGCCTGAGGACATCGCGCTCGGGCGTCCCCGCCTCGCGGCTGTCGCTTCTCCGGCGGCCTCGGCTTGGACGTTCACCGCGGCCGCAAGTTCGGTTAGGCGATGGCCCACATCGGTGACCGATCGCGCGGCCTCGGAAAAACCTCCCGCGGCGAGTCGCTTCGCTATCTTCTCGAGCGCGACACGCTGCCGGCTCAGGACGCCGATCGCCTGGGCGAAATCGAGCGCGGTGCGCCGCGACCGTCGGCGATCCACGGCCACTACCGTAACCGTCGCACGCCCAAACACGAGAGGCCCCGCCACGTGACGGGGCCTCTCGTCGCTTAGTCGGTCGGTCTGACCTCCGCGATCAGGTCCGGAATGAGCTTCGCGGCGTCCGGTGTGCCGAGGCCGGTGACCGCGTCCCAGCCCTTGGACGCGTCGTAGCCGTTGTTTCCGCGCGTGACGTCGTAGAAGTCCGCGGCGTACTTCGCCGCGTTGTTTGAAAGCCGGTAGAGCGCGGGGTTGATGAAGCCGAGGTTGTGGCCGGCGATCTGATCGGCCAGCGCAACGAGGCCGGCCCACTGCGGCGCGCTCGCGCTCGTTCCGCCGACGACATACCAGCCGGTGCTGCACGGATTCGCACCGCCGCACCCGGTCTCGCCGCCCTTGAAGTCAGGTTCGCTGAGATAGACGAGCACACCGGTCCGCGCGCTCGCCTGGTACGCGATGTCGGGAATGCCACGCATGTTCGAGTTCTTCCCGGGCGCGCCGGCGGACGAGCCGACGAACGAGCTGCCCGGAGGAAGAACGTTCTGATAGTCGGGTCGGTCGAAGTAAATGCTGTAGCCGCCACCTGAGACGACCCAGCCAGGCTCGCGGTCGCCGGCGTTTCCGCCCTGGCAGTTCGTCGGCGGACTGACGCTGTCGACGGTCGCTCCCGTGACCGCGTTCGTGCAGAGATACGTTCCACCGACGGTCGTGACGAGTGGATCCGAGGCCGGCCAGCTCACGCTGGGGTACGGAATGTCGCTCGGGTTCTTGACGGGCACTTTCATGCTGTTGATCGTCCCGCCATCGCCGCTCGAGGCGAACACGGTGACCTTGTTGGCGCGAGCGTTCTCGAATGTGGTGCGGAGCTGCTTCAGCGCGGCGAGGCCGCTGTTGAACGCACCCTCACCCGATCCGAAGCTCTGGCTGATCACGTCGACCGAACCGTTGTCGATGAGCGCCGACTCGGCGTTCATCATTTGCTGGAAGCCCTGGACACCCAGCACCTCCGCGGTCGGCGTCGTGACCAGGATGATGTTCGCGAGCGGCGCGGTCGCATGCGCCCACTCGACGTCGAGCGCGACCTCGAGGTCCCAGAGGTTGTGGTACTCAAGCCCAGTGCCGTTGTTGAGCGGCGGTGGCTTTGGCGCCGGGCACCCCTGGACGCAGACGATGTCGAAGCGCGGCGACGCGCTCGACGGGCAGTTCGCGGACGGGTCGCTCGGCCCGGTCTCGCCGCAGAGGTGGGGGAGCCCAAAAGCCGTGTTGAAGACGCCGAGGTCCTGACGGATGGTCGTCGCGCCGAACGAATCGACCACAGCGATCGTCTTTCCCTGACCCTTGTTTCCTGCGGCGTGCAGCACCGCGTAGTCGTAGGAGTTCGCCATCGCGAACGGGTTGAAGCACCGTCGTGCCACGGCGGCGCACGCGGCCTGGCTCGGGGGATTGGCGTCGGCGCTGACGAAGACCCAGTCGCTGATGAGCGGCAGCACGTTGAACCCTTCGTTCGCCGCCGACACGCGAGACGGTCCGCCGCTCCCGGCGGCCACCGCGACGAGAGCTGACACTATCGCGAGAGTGAAAAGGCGCGCGATCGCTTTGGGCATGCTGCCCCCTCCTTTGACGACGGCGGGACTATAGGCCGGATGACGCACGGACGATGATCAAGACACGACTAACTGACCTGCTCGGCATCCGCCACCCGATCGTGCTCGGCGGTATGTCGCGCGCGACCGCAGCGGAGGTGGTCGCCGCGGTGAGCCAGGCCGGCGGTCTCGGCACTCTGGGCATCTCCTCGATGACACCCGATGAGATCCGCGCGAGCTGCGAGCGCATCCGCTCGTCGACGACGGCCCCGTTCGGGCTGAACGCGCTGCTCTTTCTGGTGTCGTCCGAGCAGATCGAGGCGGTCTTCGCGTGCCGTCCACGCGTGATCGCGACCGCGTGGCGGCGTCCCGAGTACGACCTGCGCGCCCTCGCCGACCGCATCCACGCGAGCGGAGGCCTGCACATGCATCAGGCGGACACGCTCGACGAGGCGAAGCGCGCGGCCGACGCCGGCGCCGACGTTGTCGTCGCGCAGGGGACCGAGGGCGGCGGGCACGTCGGCCTCATGGCGACGCTGCCGCTCGCGCGCATGGTCATCCGCGCCCTCCCGAAGATTCCGGTCCTCGTTGCGGGCGGCATCGCGGACGGTGCGGGGATCGCCGCGGCGCTTGTGCTCGGCGCGGACGGCGTCCTTCTCGGGACGCGTTTCCTCGCGACGAACGAGGCGCCTTTTCCGGATGGATACAAGCGCGCGATCGTCGAGAGCGATGGGCACGACACGCTGATCAGCGAGATCCCGGACATCGTGAGCGGCCAGGTCTGGCCGGGCGCCTACGCGCGCGTTCGTCGCAACGCGTTCATCAAAGAGTGGCTCGGACGCGAGGGCGAGCTCCGCCGCCGTTCGCGCGAGGTGTTGCCGCAGGTGCAGGCCGCGCGCGCGGCCGGAGACGCAGACCGCGGCACCCTGCTCATGGGTGAGGACGCGGGACTGATCGATTCGATCGAACCGGCCGGGGCGCTTGTGACGCGACTCGCGGCGGACGCCGAGACCGCACTTCGCGATCGGGGACGTCTCGTAAGCGGGTAGGGGAGGCCACATCGATGCGACGCAGACTCGTGACGATCATCACCGCCGTTGCCGGACTCGGACTTGCCATCGCCGGCATTCTCTTCGCGCTCGATTACCTCGCGGATCCGCCGACTGCTTCGTGCCGCGCTCCGGCGACCGAGTTCGGTCCGATGAACAACCTCTTCAATCACCAAGAAGTCTCGGTCCGCTTCACCTGCGAGGGCGCCGTCCAAGTCGGCACCCTCTATTTGCCGTCCGGCCCAGGTCCGCATCCGGCGGTGATCTGGGTCCACGCCTCCGGACCCAACCCACGCCTGGGTTATGGCGATCTCTTCCGAGGGCTGGTCGACGCCGGCGTCGCTGTCTTCTCGTACGACAAGCGCGGAGTCGGTGAGTCGCAGGGCAGCTGCTGTCCAGGGGATAACGGCCATTTCAACCTGCTGTCGGCGGACGCTGCAGGAGCCGTCGCGGCGCTCGCATCCAGATCCGATCTACGCGCGGCCGAGATCGGCCTCATCGGCGCAAGCCAGGCCGGATGGATCGCGGCGAAGGCCGCGGCGATGAGCGGCAAGGTGGCGTTCATAGCGCTCGCAAGCGCAACACCGGTGACCGAGCGGCTAACGAATCTTTACGAACGACTAGCCGGCGGCGCCGAGGGCCAGCTCTCGCAAGAGGAGATTTCGCGACGACTGGCGGCGGCCGGCCCGTCGGGCTTCGATCCGGCACCCTTTTGGCGACAGCTGACCCTCCCGAGCCTCTGGATGATCGGTACGGCGGACGACCGGATTCCAGTGCCGGAAAGCATCGCGCTGCTGAGTCAGCTGAAGAACGAGGGCAGGGCAATCGAGATCACCACCTTCATCGACGCTGGGCATGGTCTGCTGGACACGCCGCCCAGCCACCCGGATGCGCCTCGGACCCTTGTCGATTGGGTCGTGAAAAGGGTGCACGTCTAGCGGCGGGTCGGTAAGAAAAGGGGAGGACTCGCGTCCTCCCCTTGAGCTGTGCGTGTCGCAGGTTAGACGCGATGCGGACGCACGCCGGTCGCGTTCTTCGGCGGCTTGGGCGGCTGCAGCGTCGTGCCGTTGGTGTTCGGCGTGGTGATGTTGCCGGTGAACGTCGGCTGTGTTCGCGCGTGGGTCTTCGCCTCGAACCCCGAGGCGAGCTTGATGAGCGTCGGCTCGCTGAACGCGGTGCCGAGGAAGCTGATGCCCATCGGCATCCCAAGGACGTTCGCCGCCGGGACCTGAACGATCGGGTACCCGGG
>DATLPP010000056.1:0-5157 GCA_035535615.1 Candidatus Udaeobacter sp. | reverse complement strand
AGGTGGCCCGCCCGCGACGCGTATGTCGGCGCCATGCGCGAGGCTGAACGCGACCACTGGCGAAGGGTCGACACCGAACATTGGAGCGGACCGCCGACGGGACTCGTGCGCGAGGCCTTCGACCGTCTCGGTGTTCCGGTGAGCGGCGCCGAGCTTCTCGGCGCGATGGACGGCTACGCGAAGGCGATCGCCGGCTGGTCGACCGTCGATCCCGACGCCGCGAGCACATTGCGACTACTGCGCGAGCGGAGTTATCGGCTGGGCCTCCTGTCGAACACGTGGTGGGCCGCCGATTGGCATAACGCCGACCTTCTGATGCACGGCCTTGCGGGTCTTCTAGACGCGATCGTCTACACGTCCGACCTTCCGCACTCCAAGCCACACCGAAGCGTCTTTGCTGAAGTCGCACGCCGATTGGATGCAAAGCCCGAGGAGTGCGTCATGATCGGCGACCGTATGGTCGATGACGTGTCTGGAGCTCTCGAAGCAGGAATGCGCGGCGTCTGGCGAAAGAACGAGTCGGGGTTTCCATCGTCGATCGCAGTGCCGACCGCAGAAATTGAGAGGCTCTCGGAGCTGCCGGACCTACTCCAGAAGTGGGGTGGCGCCTGACCGCGGACACAAGGGCGGCGGCGCCGGGACGCCGAGGGCCTCCAGGGGCAGGGGCCCCTGGGCGCGTAGCGACCGGTGGGGCACCGGCCGAAGGCCGGGGGGTCCGCCGCCGCGTAAAGAGGGTTTCGGCGTCCCGACGCCGTCGTTGCACCTGGGCAACAAGAGAACCGCTCATCAGCTACCACGATGTCGAGTGGGGATCGCCACTGCACGAGGATCGACGCCTATTCGAGTTTCTGATTCTGGAGGGCATGCAGGCAGGGCTCTCGTGGGAAACCGTTCTTCGGAAGCGTCCAGCCTTTCGGCGCGCATTTCTCCGATTCGATCCGGTCAAGGTCGCGGCTTTCGGACCACGAGATGTCGCCCGACTCATGCGCGACGAGTCGATCATTCGCAATCGAGCCAAGATTGACGCTGCTGTCGGCAACGCGAAGGCGGTTCTGGCGGTGCGGAAGGAGTTCGGCAGCTTCGATGCGTACGTGTGGAAGTTCGACGACAAGGACGTGCTGTCGAAGGATCTGAAAAAGCGCGGGTTCAGGTTCGTTGGGCCAACCATCGTCGAGTCTTTCATGCAGGCGGTCGGCATCCGCAACGACCACGAGCGCGGTTGCTACCGCCGCGCGGAGCTCATTCGCGCACGCGCCGTGACGCCTGCGCGGTAGAGGTTCACCAAGACCAGAGCGAGGACCATCGCGAGGAGCATCCACCCGACGAAGTCGTGAGCGGCGCCCGCGCCCGCGTTCGCGACCGCCCACGTGATGGCCAGCGCGATCAGCGCACCGATGGCGAGCTGACCGTCTTCGATGAGCAGGCCGACGAGGGTCGACCAGATCGTCCTAAACATGGCGAGCCTCCACCTGGGCTCCCTCCGGCAAAAGCGCGCGGAGCATCCGGACCGCAAGCCAGCTCGCTGCGAGGAATGTCACCACGATCAAGGGGATCGAGAGCGCGTCTCCCGGCCAGGTCATCCCGAGAGCTTCCGCGAACCAGAACACGCCGAAGCTGCAGAGCATCGCCCCGACGCCGAACTTCAGCCAGTTCTCGGGGACCATCGTGAGCGGCTTGCGCAGCGCGGCGCCGAGGGCGATGACGAACACACCCGCAGCGATCGCGCCAACGGTCGCCGCGGTCAGGGCGGTCCCGCCGGCCGCGCCGAAGGCGATCACGATGAACGCGACCTCGGTCCCTTCGAGCAGGACGGCCTTGTATGCCACGAGGAAGCCGATCCAGTCGAACGCTTTCCTCTGAAGACCCTGCGCGCGAAGCTCCGCCAGTTCGCGCAGGTAGATGAGCTCCTCGTCATGAATCGCGACGATCCCGGCGAAACGCAGGACCGCCTTGCGAAGCCAGCGCAGACCGAAGAGCAGCAGCAGCGCGCCGACGACGCCCTTCAGGAGAAGCTCGGGGACGATCGTCACGACCGCGACGCCGAGCGTCGCGATGATGATCGCCAGCGTCACGGTGGCGGCGACAGTGCCGAAGATCGGCGCGCGCCATCCGCGGGTGACTCCCACGGCCAGCACGATCGTGGTCGCCTCGACGAACTCGACCGCGCTTGCGACGAATGCGGGCGTTGCGTGGATGGCGAGCGTGACGGGATCCACGAGGGGATTATCGGACTGCCGGACGTCTCTTTCAGACGGCGCGTCCTAGGTCTGGACCCTGCCGACCCGGCGCATCTCGTCGATGCGGACGAGGACCGCGATGCGGACGAGCTCGACCAGCGTGATGAGCACGACCGACAGCCGACCACCCTTCGCCTGTCCGGAACGGCGCGGGAAGTGCGGCACGACGACGGTGACCAGGACGGCACCGCGAGCATGCGCGCGGAACAGCACCTCGGGGAGCATGGTGGCGCCGTTGTCGCGCGAACGAAGGGTCATCGAGTCGAGCAGCGATCGCCGGAAAAGCAAGATGGAGCTGAACTCGCGCACCGGGATCGCAAGAAGACTCCGCGCGATCAAGTGGAATGCGCGCGAGAGGAATCGGCGACCAGCGTTGTCCGCGCGCGACTCCCGCACGCCGATCACGATGTCGGCGTGGGCGGATGCCTCGAGGAACCGGCGAAGGTCGGACATGCTCGACTGGCCATCGGCGGGTGCGAGAAAAATCCAGTCTCCGCGGGATTCGCGGAAGCAGGTCCGCATCGCCCCCGAGAACCCGCGATTTGCCGGATGGTGGACCACGCGGACGTTCGGGCTCGAGCGTGCAAGCTCGTCCGCCAGCGCGGCCGTGCCGTCGGTGCTCCCGTCGTCAACGATGAGGACCTCGCCATCCGACGCGAGGCCGATCGCCAGAAGCTCCGCCCGCGCCTCTGCCACGACCGCGGCGAGACTGGTGATCTCGTCGTACGCCGGGATCGCCACGGTGACCCGCACGCGGCGAGTCTAGGAAGGCGGGCCCGCGAAAAGTGTCCGATTCGGGTTGCGGTGGACAATTGAGACCGTGACGGTCGCGGCACGCACGGTTCGCGCTCCGCGAGGCAATGAGCTGCATTGCCTCGGCTGGCCGCAGGAAGCCGCGTTCCGGATGATCCAGAACAACCTCGACCCGGACGTCGCGGAGCGGCCCGAGGACCTCATCGTCTACGGCGGGACCGGACGGGCAGCGCGCTCGTGGCCCGCGTTCGACCGCATCCTGGCGACGCTCGCGCGCCTCAAACAGGACGAGACGCTTCTCGTGCAGTCGGGAAAGCCAGTCGGCGTCTTCCGCACTCACGAGTGGGCGCCACGCGTCCTGATCGCGAACGCGCTCATCGTTCCGCGCTGGGCGACGTGGGACGAATTCCGCCGGCTCGAGGACGCGGGGCTGACGATGTACGGACAGATGACCGCTGGCTCCTGGATCTATATCGGCACGCAGGGAATCCTTCAGGGCACGTACGAAACGTTCGCCGCCGTCGCGCGCAAGCACTTCGGCGGAACGCTGGCCGGCCGGCTCGTCGTCTCCGCGGGACTCGGCGGGATGGGTGGGGCCCAACCGATGGCCGTGACGATGAACGAAGGAACGTCGCTCATCGTGGAGGTCGATCCAGCGCGCGCGGAGCGCCGAGTATCACAGGGCTTCCTCGACGAGATCGCGCCCTCGCTCGACGAGGCGCTCGCGCGGGTCGAGCGGTACCGCCGTGAGAAGAAGGCACGGTCGGTGGGTCTTGTCGCGAACGCGGCAGACGTCCTACCCGAGATCGTCCGCCGCGGCGTCTCCGTCGACGTGGTCACCGATCAGACGAGTGCGCACGATCCGCTGGACGGCTACGTCCCCGCAGGAGTCGAAGACCCAGCGGCCCTCCGCAGCGCGGATCCGCAGGAGTACATCCTCCGGTCGCGCGCTTCGATGGCGCGGCACTGCGAAGCCATCGTCGGTCTCGCATCGCGAGGCGCCGTCGCCTTCGACTACGGCAACAACCTGCGGGGCGAGGCGCGGGCTGCCGGATACGCCGACGCGTTCAGCTATCCAGGGTTCGTGCCTGCATACATCCGTCCCCTCTTCTCGGAAGGACGCGGTCCGTTCCGCTGGGTCGCTCTCTCCGGCGACGCCGCAGATATCCGGCGCACCGATCGACTCGTCCTCGAGCTCTTTCCCGAGGACCGCACCCTCGCCAGATGGATCGAGCTCGCCGGCGAGCGCGTGCCGTTTCAGGGACTGCCGGCCCGGGTGTGCTGGCTCGGCTACGGCGAGCGCGCGGAATTCGGGGAACGCATCGACGATCTCGTCGCGAAAGGCGAGATCAGCGCGCCGATCGTGATCGGGCGCGATCACCTCGACTCAGGTTCGGTCGCCTCGCCGTTCCGCGAGACCGAGAACATGCGCGACGGCAGCGATGCGATCGCGGACTGGCCTGTGTTGAACGCGCTCGTGAACACGGCCTCTGGAGCGACGTGGGTGTCGGTGCATCACGGTGGCGGCGTCGGCATCGGCAACTCGATCCACGCGGGAATGGTCGCCGTCGCGGATGGGACGCCTCTCGGGCGCGAGAAGCTGCGCCGAGTGCTCACGACCGACCCGGGGACCGGCGTGATGCGACACGCCGATGCCGGTTACCCGGAGGCGATCGAGTTCGCAAAACGGAACGGAATAGACCTCCCCAGCACGTAGCATCTGCGGCGGTGTCAGCCGCGCGCGCAGTGCTCGTCCCGTTCCTTCTTACACGCGCGCTGGTCGCGGCCGTCGCTCTCGCGGCGACCACGCTCGTTCCACCCTCGGCCATCTGCCGAAACGCGTGCGATGCGTCGAGCATCGCGATCCTCAACGTGGCCGCGCGCTGGGACGGCGACCCGTATCTGACGATCGCTCGCGAGGGGTATAGCGCCGACAACGTGTCGCTCGTTGCCTACTTTCCCCTCTATCCGTCCCTGATGCGGCTGGGTGGCGCGCTTTTCGGTAGCGACGACGCGTTTCTCGCCGCGGGTGTCGTGATCTCCAACCTCGCGCTTTTCGCGGCGCTCGTCTACCTCGCGCGATCGGTGATGCTCGATCACGACGCGAAGACGGCGACGCGAGCGGCCGTGTACCTCCTGGTGTTCCCCACGACCGTGTTCCTCTCCG
>DATLPP010000055.1:0-2473 GCA_035535615.1 Candidatus Udaeobacter sp. | reverse complement strand
CGCTTCGACCGTCTGCTCCAGCGTTGGGAGCTCGTCGACTCGACCCTGCGCTCGCTCGTCGCAGCCGCGTGTGATGCGGACACCGTGACCGCGGTCGGCGCGTTCGGACGCGTCGTGTTCATCGACGATCTCGCGAAGACGATTCATGCCGACGACATCGGTCTGTTCAATGCGTACGCCCTCTCGCTCCTACCGGACGGCGCGCTCGTCGTTGGTTCCGACGGCAGCGTGCAGCGGCAGAGCGCCGTCGGATGGGACAAATACGCCGAAGGGATCGCCGAGGATCTCTATGGAGTGGTCGGCTTCGCGGGAGGCTCGGCGTGGATGGTCGGGGCCGCCGGTGTCACGTATCGCCTCGAAAAGGCCGGTGGAGACGTGGGATGGAAGCCGTACGACACCGGGACGACCGTGTCGCTGCGCACGATCGCGGCGACGTCGCCCACCGAAGCGATCGCCGCCGGCGACGACGGAGTCATCCTCCGGTTCGACGGTAACTGGCGTCCGCTCGAGAGCGGCGTGAAGCAGGAGCTGCGGGCATCGGCGCGCGTGGGTGCGATCACCTATGTCGTCGGCGACGGCGGCACGGCGCTCGCGGTCGAGGGAAACACCGTTCGACCCATCGCGAACATCAGCACGACCTGCGCTCTTCGCTCGGTGTTCGCAAACGGCAACGAGGTGTGGTTCGTTGGCTCCGAGGGAACGCTCGCGGGCGTGTGGCGAAAGAGCGGAGACCGGGTCGACCACTGGGGCACGTGCTAGGCGCCCCGCCCCTTGCGGGCATTCGCGTCGTCGAGATCGGCAACTACATGGCGGGGCCGTACTGCGGGATGCAGCTCGCCGATCTCGGCGCGGACGTCGTCAAGATTGAACATCCTCGAGCCGGCGATCTCGCGCGGCTCCTTGAGCCGATAGCGTCGGGGGAGAGCGGCAACTTCGCACGTCTCAATCGCGATAAGCGCAGCCTGGCCATCGACCTGAAACGTGAAGAGAGCCGCGCCGTGTTCCGGCGGCTCGCCGGCGATGCGGACGTGATCGTCGAGAACCTCCGTCCCGGGACCATGGACGACCTCGGCCTGTCGCCCCGCTCGCTCCTCGACGCGAACCCGCGGCTCATCTACGTCGCGGTGACCGGCTGGGGTCTCGACGGTCCGTACGCCGACAGGCCGGCGCTCGACATCATCGTCCAGGGGCAGAGCGGGCTCATGAGCATCACCGGTGAAGAAGGTGGCGCGCCCGTCAAGGTGGGCGTGTCGATTGCCGATCTCACCGCCGCGCTCTACGCGACGATCGCCACGCTCGCCGCACTGCGCGCGCGCGACCGCGACGGCAAGGGACAGCTCGTCGACATTTCGATGTTCGAGTCGGCGGTCTCGCTCGCGGTGTGGGAGGCGGGGACGTACTTCGGCAGCGGCGAGGTGGCGCGCGCCGCCGGATCCGCACACAAGCTCGTGGCGCCGTACCAGGCCGTCGCCGCGTCCGACCGGCACTTCATCGTTGGAGCCACCACGCCGCCAAACTGGACGGCGTTCTGCCGGGTGCTCGGGCTCGTCGCACTCGAGTCGGATTGGCGCTTCGCGGATGCGAACGCGCGCCGCCGCAACCGCGCCGAGCTCATCGCGGAGATCGAGCAGGTCACGCGTACGAAGCCGGCCGCGCACTGGCTCGAGCTTCTGCGGGAAGCCGGCGTGCCCTGCGGAGAGATCGCCGACTACCGCGATGTCTTCGAGGATCCGCACCTTGTCGCGCGGGAGTTCTTCATCGAACTCGAGCATCCCGTCCTCGGCACGCTTCGCGGCCTGGGCTCGCCCCTTCGCCTTGAACGCACGCCCGTGCGGCACCGCCGTGCCGGCCCGCGCCTGGGCGAGCACAGCGCGGAGGTCCTCCGCGAGATCGGATGCAGCGAGGCGGACGTGGAGCGCCTCGCCAGCGAAGGCATCATCGCCCGCACATGACTGACGAGATCCGCACCGAGCGGCGCGGGGGCGCGATCTGGATCCGCGTCGATCGCCCCGCCGCGCGGAACGCCATGACCTTCGCGATGTACGACAGGGTCGCGGTCCTCTGCCGCGAGGCGAACGCCGATGCCTCGGTGAAAGCGGTCGTGCTGTGCGGCTCAGGTGATGCCTTTGTCGCGGGCACGGACATCGGACAGTTCGTCGATTTCAAGGAGGCGTCGCAGGCGCTCGAGTACGAGCGCCGCATGGACGCGTGGCTGGGCGCGATCGAAGACGTGCGCGTGCCCACGATCGCTGCACTCCGCGGTCCCGTGGTCGGCGGCGGCCTCGCGATCGCCGCGGCCTGTGACCTTCGTCTCGCGGCCCCGTCCGCACGATTCGGAGTTCCGGTCGCCAGAACGCTCGGGAACTGCTTCTCGGCGGCGAACCTCGTCCGGCTCGCCGCGCTGGTTGGTCTCGGCCGCGTGAAGGAGCTCGTGCTCACGGCGCGCCTCATCGATGCGCAGGAGGCGCGCGCG
>DATLPP010000054.1:0-3984 GCA_035535615.1 Candidatus Udaeobacter sp. | reverse complement strand
GAGCGGCCGGTCGCGCCGTCGCTTACCGACGACACTGTGAACGCGCGCTCGGTCAGACGATCGGCGACGCTTTGGGCTACGCCGGTCCCTGCTCCTGCCCCACGGACTTCGACAGATGCGCCCTCTGATTTCACTTGAGGGTCGTAGAAGAGGGCGGCCGCGAGGTCGCGAATTTTCGCGCGGTCGGGCACGAGGATGAAGCCGTGGTCCGCGCTCGTTGATGACTGAAGCTCGCAGTGGGGATAGGCGCCGCCGCAGGGATAGAGCACCTCGCTCTTGATGGCGTCACCGTTGATGCCGGTCCCGAACTGGGCCAAAGGCGGGATGTTGGCGGGATCGAAGTTCGTTTGGACCACGCTTCCGACCCGGTCGATCAGCCCCGGAAGCGCGCGGAGGAAGTCGCCTTCAGCCATCCTGGTCCGAAGCGCGGACAGGACGAGCTGCTGGCGTTGTGCCCTGCTGTAGTCGTTGGTGTCGTGGCGCGATCTGGCGAATCGCAGCGCGGTGGCGCCGTCCATGAGCTGCGGGCCAGCAGTGATATCGAGGCGCTCGATCCCATAGTCCGGAGTGGGGTAGGACTCGTCGCGGACCGGCCGCTTCACGTCGATCACGACGCCGCCGACCGCGTCGACGATCTTGGTGAATGCGTCGAAGTCCACGAGCGCGTACGCGTTGATCCGTATGCCGAGAAGATCCTCGACGACCCTTCGTGTGAGGTCGGGCCCCCCAACGGCGTACGCCGCGTTGATCTTGTCGACCAGCACGCCGGGCCGATTGATATACACGTCCCGCGGGATCGACAGCATCGCCGCGGTCTTGTTCACGGGGTCGAGGCTCAGCACGATCATCGTGTCCGTGTTTTGCGTGGTCGCCGATCCGTCGCGTGAATCGATCCCGAGAAGCAGGACGTTGAGTCGATCGGTCCCTGTCCAACCGGGCGGCGGCGATTCCTGTTCGGTCCCCGACGTCCCGCTCGTTGTGCCGTTCGCGAGCGGCGCGAAGACTTTGGCGAATGCCCCAGCCCAGGGAGCGGATCCGCGATACGCAGCGGTGTAGAACCCGACGAGCGCCACGCAGACGACGCCGAGCACCAGATAGTCGAGGACGTGCCTGCCGCGGAACGATCCGATGTTTCGGCGCTTTCCCGCGAACGCGTCAGCGACGACGAAGAGGTGATACATGAAGAAGGTGCTCGCCACGAGGAACGTGACCGCCGCCGCGTTGCGGAGGACGAAGCTCGTGGCCGGATCGGCGATCGCGATGAACGCGCCCACAAGACCCACCGTGAAAATCGGGAGGACGATCATCAGTGCGCCGCGGATCCATCGTCCGGAGTACATCTGGCCGAGCCCCGGAAGGAGCAGAGACAGGACCGCGGCGAAGCCCGGAGAGCCGCCCATCTCGGGCGCCGAAAGGGCGCGGACGCGCGGCAGGGCGGCGGAAGCTGCTCCCCGATTCGACACCGAACGTTAAGCGTACGAGACTCGGCATCCCCTAGATGGAGCGACAACTTCCGGCCGACTCCGCCACGCTGCGCGGCGCGCGTGCCGTCGGGATCGTTTGCGCGACGCTGTTCATCCTTCCCGTGATTCTGTCGATCGCATTTCCGGCGGCGTTCCTGTTTCCGCCCTACAACCGCATCTACGAGCGGATGATCGCCGCGGTCCTTCTCGCATTCGCCCTCGGTCTCCTCCTCGCGCTTCGCGATCCGGTCCGCAATGCGGGCGTCTTCGCGGTCGTCGGGCTCGCGACGGGACTCCTTGGCGGCGCTGTGGTCTACGCGCTCGTCGTCGATCGCGCTGACCCGCTCCACTGGGTCGCGCAGGTCCCGATCCTCGCGGCGATCACCGCGACGCTCGAGATCACGTACACGCGACTTCGTCGCCCGAACCCGATCGTGGTGCGCATCGTCGTCGCGGCAGTGGTGCTCCTCCCGTTCGCCTTCTATCTTCACGACCTCGCGTACGCCACGTTCGTCGCGAACCGGTAGCGTTCGATTGATGACGCCGATCGTGCAGGTCACCGACCTGAGGAAGCGCTACGGAAATATCGAAGCCGTCCGCAGCATCAGCTTCTCCGTCGAGCGGGGAGAAGTCTTCGGCCTGCTCGGTCCGAACGGCGCGGGGAAGACCACGACGGTCGAAATACTCGAGGGACTTCGAAAAGCCGACGGAGGGTCCGCGACCGTGGCCGGCGTCGACGTATTCGCGGACCCCGCGGGCGTCAAGCGCCGGATCGGCGTGCAGCTCCAGGCAAGCGCGTTCCCGGACAATCTGACGGCGCGCGAGACCGTGCGGTTCTTCGCCGCCTGCTACGACCTCGAGGTCGACGAGCTCGCGCTCTTGCGTCAGGTCGAGCTGGAGGAACGGGCGCGGCAGCCGCAGGCGAAGCTCTCTGGCGGGCAACGCCAGCGGCTTTCGATCGCGACGGCACTCGTGAACCAGCCGCAGGTCCTTTTCCTCGACGAGCCCACCACCGGCCTCGATCCGCAGGCGCGGCGCAATCTCTGGGAGCTCATCCGAAGCATCCAGGGCCGCGGAACGACGGTCTTTCTGACGACGCACTACCTCGACGAGGCGGAGATCCTCTGCGATCGCGTCGCGATCATGGACGAGGGCAACATCGTCGCCCTCGCCCCGCCGCGGAAGCTGATCGATGACCTGCTCGGAAGGGGATTCGCAAAGCCGGTGCTGCAGCAGAAGGCCAACCTCGAGGACGTCTTCCTTGACCTGACCGGTCATGAGATCCGCGACGCATGAGGCAAACTCTCCGCCTTTTCGCGTTGCTCCTTCGCGCCTACCTGCGCGATCGCACGGCCCTCTTCTTCAGCCTCATCGTGCCGCTGATGCTGATGGTGATATTTGGCTACCTGAACCTCGGCGATTTCGGTCGCGTGACGCTCGCCGTCGACGATCAGGCCAAGAATCCATCGAGCGCGCAGCTCATCCAGATCCTCAAGGGGATCGACACCCTCCTGGTGACGGAGCTCCCGTCGGACCAGGCCTTGACGAAGCTGCGCCGAACAGAGCTCGACATGCTCATCGTGATCCCGCGGGACTTCGTCATTGCGCCGGCGCGACCGGGACAGACCGTCGCTCAGATCGTCGCGTACGGAGACGACGCGCGGCCGCAGCAGGTCGCCGTGGGACGCCAGATCGTTTCTCAGGTCATCGATCGGCTCTCGTTCGCGGTCACGCAAACAGCGCCGGTCATCGGCGTGAGGGATGAGACGGTGCAGGGTGTCCGCCTGCGATATGTCGATTTCCTCGTGCCCGGAATCCTCGGCGTCAACATCATGCAGCTCGCGATCTTCTCGGTCGCCTTCGCGCTCGTCGCCGACAAACAGCGCGGCGTGTTGCGGCGGATCATGGCGACGCCCGTCCGCGTTCCGAACCTTCTTGCCGCCCACGTGCTGACGCGGCTGGTCATCGCGACCGGGCAGGTCGCGGTGCTGCTTCTGGTCGCCCTCGTCCTCTTCAACGTCACGATCGTCGGCGGCCTCGTGCCACTCCTCGTCGTGGCGCTCCTCGGGACGATCCTGTTCCTCACGATCGGGTTCGCGCTCGCCGGCTGGGCCACGACGGAGAACCAGGTGCCGGCGATCGCGCAGCTCATCACGTTGCCGCAGTTCTTCTTTTCTGGAGTGTTCTTTTCAAAGAACGCGGCGCCCGAGCTCATTCGGCCCGTCACCAACCTGCTGCCGCTGACGCTCCTCAACGACGCGCTCCGCGAGATCAGCGTGCAGGGCGCGACGCTCTGGGACGTGCGGACCCAGATACTCGGCCTCTTGATTTGGACTGTGGCCGGTTTCATTCTCGCCGTGCGGCTCTTCCGGTTCGAGAAGTTTTAGTCCAGTAAGGCCTCGTGCACGACGCGGTGCACGATCGCACGAAAGTGTCCCCAGTCGGCCCAGTCGCCACCGATCTCCTTCGAGGGCATGCTCGTGATCCGATCGAGCCGATCGGCTACATCACCCAGCGCCGC
>DATLPP010000053.1:0-4459 GCA_035535615.1 Candidatus Udaeobacter sp. | reverse complement strand
GAGATCGGAAGCTGCAGGCGGTCGCGGAAGATCTTGAGCTCTTCGAAGCTCATCTTCTTCGCCTGGTGCGTGATGTTGCGCGCCTCCACCGACGGTCCGAGCGCCCAGCCCTTCACGGTCTGCGCGAGGATCGCCGTCGGTGCACCGGTGTGACGGACCGCGGCGTGGTACGCCGCGTACACCTTGCGGTAGTCGTGGCCGCCGCGGCGGAGGGTGCGCAGCTGCTCGTCTGAGAGATGCTCGACCATCTTCAGCAGGCGCGGGTCCGTTCCGAAGAACTTCTCGCGAATGTACGCGCCGTCGGCGATCGTCATTCGTTGCGACTCGCCATCGGTCGTCTCGGCCATGCGGTTCACGAGCACGCCGTCGACGTCCCGGGCGAGGAGGTCGTCCCACTCGCGCGACCAGAGGACCTTGATGACGTTCCACCCCGAGCCGCGGAACACCGCCTCGAGCTCCTGGACGATCTTGCCGTTGCCGCGTACCGGACCGTCGAGGCGCTGGAGATTGCAGTTCACGACGAAGGTGAGGTTGTCGAGACCTTCGCGAGCCGCGACGTGCAGCGCGCCGAGCGACTCGGGCTCGTCGCACTCGCCGTCGCCGAGGAACGCCCAGACCCGCGAGCTCGCGGTGTCCTTGATGCCGCGGTGGTGCAGGTAGCGGTTGAATCGCGCCTGGTAGATCGCGGCGAGCGGGCCGAGACCCATCGAGACTGTCGGGAACTCCCAGAACTCGGGCATGAGACGTGGATGCGGATAGCTCGAGAGTCCTTCGCCTGGGACGACCTCACGCCGGAAATGGTCGAGCTGTGACTCGCTGAGGCGGCCCTCCACGAACGCGCGCGCGTAGATCCCCGGCGCGGCATGTCCCTGGAAGAAGATCTGATCGCCCGACGCGCCGTCGTCCTTCCCGCGAAAGAAGTGGTTGAAGCCAACCTCGTAGAGGCTCGCCGCCGACGCGTATGTCGCTAGGTGGCCGCCGATGCCCTCGAAGTGGTGGTTCGCGCGCACGACCATCGCGACCGCGTTCCAGCGGATGAGCCGGCGGATGTGGAGCTCCATCTCCTCGTCGCCGGGGAAATAGGGCTCCTGCTCCGGAGAGATCGTGTTGATGTATCGCGTCTGCGTGAGCGGGGGCAATCCGACGTGGAGCATCCGCGCCCGCTTGAGCAGCTTGTAGAGGACGAAGCGAGCGCGATCGCCGCCCGACTGCTTTACCAGCGCGTCGAGTGACTCGATCCACTCCTGTGTTTCCTGGGGGTCGATATCGGGCAGCTGGTGCTTGAACTCGTCGTAGACGTCGTGCACCTCGTGCATCTACATCGATGTTAACGGCGCGGAACTGGCGCGGCCCCGTGCGGCACATAAAGGTGGAGGTGTGCCCACATGTGTATGAACTGCGTGTGCGGTCAGCCAGAGGAGCGTCACAACCCGGCGACATCAAGCAAGCGGGGCGCATCTAGCCGCCATCTAAACTCGCTCAATCTCGCGGCAAGCCGCGAGACACGCTCAGGCTGCTGGACTCGCTCCTCACGGCGAAGCCGCTCGTCGCTCGGCATAAACTCGTGTGCGTGCAAGAGCGTCCCCGGCGGCGACGGTTCAGGTCGCGCCGGCCGAAGGCGGAGCCGCGGCCGACCTCGTCGTCGCCGGCACCCGCGCGGGGCCCGCAGCGTCAGATCGAGCCGCGGTCGGATCGGCGCCCGCCGGCCAGGCCGCCGCAGTCCCGAGGCGATCGCAATAGACGGCCCCAGCGCCAACGCGATGAGATCCGGCCGGGAACGCCGTGCGTGATCCTGCTCGATTCCCGAGAGGGCGAGCCCGACCGCACCGGCGCGACCGCGGTGTTCGAGGGCTTCTTCGACTTCGAAACCGGAGACCCGCGCCGAAGCGGCGCGGGTATACCGCGGTTGCGCGTCGGAGACGAGCGCCTCTGGGGGTTCGAGTGCTGGTGGCGCCTCGATCCGACGCGGGCCGGTCTGACGACGGACGACCGCGAGCAGCTAGAGACGTCGAAGCGTCTCCTTCGTGGACTGCTACGCGACGCTAGGCGAAGCGGGGCTTTTAGAAGCCTGCCGTCTAGAACCTAGGCGGGGGTGATTTTCTCCGCCTGCGGCTTGCCGCGGCGGGGATCCATTCCCTTCTCGTAAGTCACGCTCTGACCCTCACGGAGGGTATCGAACGCGTCGCCTTCCACCTGCGACCGGTGAAAGAAGATGTCTGAGCCGTCCTCAGTCTGGATGAAGCCGAAGCCCCTGTCGCCGACGAGCTTCTTGATCGTTCCGTTGGCCACTTGTCCTCCACGTGCGCGGGCACGTCTTCGTGTGTTGTTTGACTGAATGGTAGTGCCTGGCGCCATACGGGTACTAGGACCTTTCCGGTACGAGCGCGTGCCGCCCTGTGACTAGGCCGGACAGCTCACTACGCAGACGATGCGCTTACTCGCGCGACGGGTGGACGATTAAGGCGCGCGGGGCAGGGGAGCGTATGCGTCGGCCGCGTATTCGGTTCTGGCAAAAGGTTCTCGCAGCGCTGGTGATCGTCGGCGTGGCTCCGATCGCCTTGGTCAGCGTCGTGTCCACGAACAACACACGTAACGACCTGACCTCGCTCGGCGTGACGAACATCCGCCAGCGCTCGACTTCCACCGCGAACGCCATCGACGCGTACCTGGCCAGCCGTCTCGGCGACATCATCCTTGTTGCCAAGCTCCCCGACATCGTCCGTTATGCGACAAACCTCGGCGATCAGGACGCGCGCGCCGCCGCGCGGACCGCGCTCGGCGCGGCCGCGGCCCGCTCGCCTGAGTACGAATCCGTCGCCGTCGTGGACCTCAAGGGCACCATCGTCGCCGCCTCCGTGCCGACCGACGAGGGCACGAGCGTCGCCTTCCGCGAGTACTTCCTCACCGCGACGAAGGGCACGCCCTACGTGAGCGACCCGTCGTACTCGGTGATCACCAACAAACCAGCGCTCTTCTTCTCGTCTCCGGTCGCGGCGAACAACGTCGTCGTCGCGGTCGTTCGCACGCGCGTGAACCTCGCCGCGATCTGGGACATCGTCGAGGGCGACGCCGGGTCGGTCGGCGTCGGCGCGCACTCCTTCCTCGTGGACGACTACGGGATCCGTCTCGCGGTCTCCGAGACGAAGGGGCACCGCGAGCAGGCCGAGTCGCTCATCTACAAGCCCATCGCGCCGATCGACGCGGACACGGCGAAGAAGCTCGCCGCGGACAAGCGCTTCGGCACGATCACACCGGACAAGCTCGTCATCGATCCGCTCCCCTCGCTCAAGACCGCGCTCGACGGACTGCCGCGCGGCGCGAGCGGAGATGCCTCGTTCGCGTTCGGCGCGGGTTCGGCCGAGCAGCGCGGCGTCGTCACGCGCCTTGTGAACAAACCGTGGGGCTACGTCCTCGCCGTGCCGCTCACCACGTACACGAGGGCCGCGGACAACGCGACCTTCGACGCGGGCCTGATGCTCGTCATGGGCGTCCTGCTCTCCTTCGTCATCGGGATCCTGCTCACGCGCTCGCTCGTCGGACCGCTTCGCCGCCTCGTCGGTGAGGCCACTCAGGTCTCGACCGGGAACATCGATTTGCGTGAGGCGCACTTCGATACGCGAAGCGGCGACGACATCACGCACGAGGTCGCATCGGCGTTCGACCGAATGCTCAATGCGCTGCGCTTCTACGCTCTGGCCGACGAGGCCGGAAGCGGTGGCGAGGAGTAGCGGTGAACGCGCTCGCCCTTGAGCTCCTGGGCGTCGCGAAGGAATACCTCGGTCCCGCCGCGCCCGCGTTCCTCTCAAAAGAGCTCCACGCGCTGGGCGTCAACGCGAACAACGTCGAGCGCACCCACATCCTCCCGCTGGCAGAGCGCGCGCGTGTCGCCGCCGCGCGGGTGATGGACAACAAGAAGGCTGGCGAGTTCGCGCAGGCGCTCGCGCAGCAGGGACGCCCCACCACGACGAAGGTCGTGAACGACCACCGCCTCGCGAGCGACGCGGCCGCGAAGCTCTTCGCAGGCGGACGGCTTCGACAGGCCGAGACCGCGTATCGCGAGCTGGTCGCGAAGCACGGCGACGCCGACTCATACAGCGGTCTCGCGCGCACGCTGGTGTCGCTCGAGGACCGCGACGCCGCGCTTCTCGCGCTGCGCGAGGGTGCCGCGGCGTTCGCCAGAAAGAACGACCGCGTGAACGCCGTCGCGCTGCTCGGTGTTGCGGTCGAGCTCGCGCCGGGGGACCTCGCGGCTCATCGCCGTTTCGCCGCGGCCCTCGCGAACCAGGGCGATCTCATCAGCGCGTGTCAGGAGTACGGGCGCTTCATCGACGTCGCGCTCGCTCAGCGGGACACGCGACGCGCATGGCTCGAGCTCACCTACGGGCGAGAGACGCTCGGCGATCTGCCGCAGCTTCTCGCGATCGCGGACCGTGTGGCCGCGGCGCAGGGCGGGGCGAAG
>DATLPP010000052.1:0-13780 GCA_035535615.1 Candidatus Udaeobacter sp. | reverse complement strand
GTCGGGCCGTCCGGTATTTTTTCCGTGTAGCTGTAGTGCTTGGTGTCCTGCACCTGGCAGAAATACGGTCCGTAAAAGAGCTCCTGCATGCACAACACCTGCGCGCCCTGTTTCGCCGCGTCGGCGATGTACTTGGCGTGCCGGTCGATCATCGAGTCCTTGTCGCCGGTCCACGCGCACTGGACAAGGGCGGCTTTCACGGTCGTCATTGATGGCTCCCCTGTGGCGATTCGCGTGCTCGGATGCTAGCCCTTGGCGCGACTAGCATCGAGTGCGGTGCCGGTCGCGATCGCGCTCCATCACGTAAGTGCGGGCTACACGGGCCCGGTCCTCCGCGACATCGATCTCGAGGTCGGAAGTGAGGTCGTCGCCGTCGTCGGACGGAGCGGGAGCGGCAAGACGACGCTCCTCCGCCTCATCGCCGGCCTGGTCAGGCCAACCTCCGGCACGGTCGATCTGCTCGGTGTCGCTCCGGCCATCGCCCGCCGGCGCAAACGGATCGGTTTCGTCGCTCAGGACGCGCGCCTTCACCCATGGCGCACGGTGCGCGAGAACGTGACGCTTCCGCTCGAGGTGAACCGAAGCGCCCGCACGAACGGTCATGTCAGTCCCGATGAGTGGGTCGCACGGATGGGCCTGACCGACGCGATCGACGCATATCCGCACCAGCTTTCGGGCGGGATGCGGCAGCGCGTGGCGCTGGCGCGGTCGCTCGTTATCGACCCCGAGGTCCTCCTCATGGACGAGCCCCTCGCGTCGCTCGACGAGCTCACCCGCGAGGATCTGCGCGACGAGCTCCTGCGACTCTGGGAGGGACGCTCGCGTTCGGTGGTCTACGTCACGCACGACATCGAGGAGGCGGTCCTCCTCGCCGATCGCGTCATCGTCATCGGAGGGACACGACCGGCCAGGGTCCGCGGCGAGGTTCGGATCTCCCTCGCGCGCCCAAGGACGAAGGCGATGCGCCGCGAGCCGACGTTCCACGATCTGGTCGAAGAGGTACGCGGGCACCTCGCATGACTGTGCGCCGTACCCTCGTCGACCTCGCCGTGGCGCTCGTCGCGATCGCCGCGATCGCAGTCGTCCTCGAGATCTGGACTCGAGCCTTCCGCGTTCCCTCCTATCTATTACCTGCGCCGTCGGCCGTCGCCGCCCGAATGGCGACGGACGCCGGTCTGCTGGCGCGCGAGGGTGGGATCACGCTGAGCGAGGCGGCGGGGGGCTTCGTTATCGGGACAGGCGTGGCATTCGCATTGGCGACGGTGATGGCATCGTCGCGGCCGTTCGAGCGGACGCTGTTCCCGCTCGCGATCCTCGTGAAGCTCACTCCGATCGTCGCGATCGCTCCGCTCTTCACGCTCTGGTTCGGCTTCGGCACCGCGCCGAAGGTCGCCATCGCCGCGCTCATCACCTTCTTTCCAATGCTCGTGAACTCGTTCGTTGGCTTGCGGTCCGCCGATCTGCAGGAGGTCGCATTCCTCGAAACGCTCGGCGCGTCCGGACGTGAGATCTTCCGTCACCTGCGCGTGCCCAGTGCGCTCCCCTATCTCTTCTCCGGCGCGCGGATCTCGCTCAACCTCGCGCTCATCGGCGCTGTCATCGGGGAATGGACCGGTGCCGACAGGGGTTTGGGACGCGTGATCTTCGTGGCGAACGCCAACCTCGACCTGACCATCCTCTTCGCGGCGATCCTGGTCCTCGCCACCATCGGCATCGCCGCGAACGCCGTCGTCGGTGCGGCGGAGCGGCGAGTGCTCCACTGGCACCCCATCGCCGTCGCGACATGAAAGCGCTGGCGCTTCTCAGCGCGCTCGTGTTCGCCGCATGCAACGCTGCGGTCGGCGGTCCCTCCCCCACACCGATGCCCGTCGAGAAGGTCACCTTCATCGCGGGCTTCAAGCCGCAGGCGGACCTGCCTTTCGTGGCCGTCTACATGGCGCAAGAGAAAGGCTATTTCCGCGATCAGTCGCTCGAGGTCGAGATCCAGCATGCGACGGGAGGCGAACATATCCAGCTGCTCGCGACCGACCGCGTTCAGTTCTCGACGGGCTCCGCCGGCGACGTCATGAAGCGCGTCGCGAGCGCCGGCGTGCCGATCGTGTCGATCGCCCAGATCGGACAGCGAGACGAGCAGTCCTTCGCGGTTCGCGCGGATTCGCCAATCCGGACGCTGAAAGACTGGGAAGGCCGCCTCGTCGGCTACAAGTCGACCGTGAGCGCCGACTACCTCGCGCTGCTCCAGCTGGGAGGCGTGGATCGATCGAAGGTCCGCGAGGTCGCGGTGGGCTTCGACCCCCGCGTCCTCGTCGATGGCCGCGTCGACGTCTATCCCGTCTTCACCGCGAACGAACCGGACACGCTCGCGCGGCTCGGTGTGCCGGTGCGGCTGTTCGATCCGACGAGCCTCGGAGTTCCAGGACTTGGCCTCTCGTTCATCACGAATCAGCAGATGGTCGACACGAAGCCGGACGTCGTCGCGCGTTTTCTGCGAGCCTCGATGCGCGGCCTCGCCGACGCGATCGCGGATCGCGGCGCAGCGATCGACGTCGTAATGAAGTACGCGACCGGCGAGGACCGCGCGCATCAGCGCTACATGCTCGACACGGAGATCGACGCCACGGAGAACGACCTGACGCGCGCGAATGGGATCGGCGCGATGGACCGCTCGCGCTATGTGGCGCTTCGCGACTTCCTGCTGCAGTACGGCGGGCTCGCGAAAAGCGTGGACGTCGACGCCGTCTTCACGGACCGCTTCGTGAAGGAGCTCTACAAGGACGGTCGACTCGTCTGGCGCTGAGGTAGCCGCGGCGTCCAGAGATGCTGGGCCATGTCCACGCGCGGCCCCAGAAACAGCACACCTTCGCGACGCAGGCGCGCGCGATGAGCCGCGAACGCCGGAGCCCCGTCCGAATGGACGACTCGATGACACGGCACCTCCGGATCGTCGCAGTGGCGCAACGCGTTGCCGACCGCGCGCGCGGCGAGAGGGCGCCCGGCGAGCATCCCTACGAGGCCATATGTCGCAACGCGCCCACGCGGAATCCGTACAACGACCGCGAACACCGCGCGTCGCCACGCCTCCGGGGTCATCCGGCGAATCATGGGCATACTGCGGCGAGGGGTGCTGACTCATCGCGATGTCCGCGCGGCGGCGTGGCTTGTCGCCATTCTCCGGATCGCACTCGGCCTCGCCGGCCTCCTCACCATGCTCCTCGACCCGCGCCCTCTCCTCCGGGACATCGCCGCGTGGACGGCGCTCGAGGTGCTGGACGGCCGCCCCTGGACGCTCCTTTTCTCTATCTGGCAGCGATGGGATGCCCTCTGGTACCAGGAGATCGCGGCGGAGGGCTATCACGCGGGCAACAACACGGCCGCGTTCTTCCCGCTGTTCCCGCTTCTAAGCCGAATCGCGTCGCTGCCTTTTCTCGGGAACGTCGTGCTCGGGGAGCTCGTCGTCACGACGGTCGCGTGTCTTGTGGCGTTCGTCCTTCTCTATCGACTGGCGAGGGTCGAGATCGGCCGGCGGGGCGCGTTCGTCACGGTGCTTCTGGTCGCGCTGTATCCGGTCGGATTCTTCCTGCTCGCGCCGTACACAGAGGCACTCTTCCTCGCGACGACGATCGCTTCGTTCTGGTTCGCGCACGAGCGACATCCGTGGCTCGCCGGGATCGCCGGCGCGGCCGCCGGTGTGACTCGGCTGCAGGGTGGGCTGTTGCTCCTGCCTCTTGGATATCTCGCATGGCGCGATCTCCGCGCCGGGACGCTGGCGCCGCGAAACGCGCCAGCCTGGGTCCTACCCGCGGTCGGCGTATTCCTGGCAATCGCATATCCCCGCCTCGTTGTCGGGGAGACTGGCTCTCCGTTCGACCTTCAGCAGGTGTGGGGTGCGCACGTGGCGCCGCCCTGGCAAACCATCGCCGACGCGCTCGGTCACATCGCTCGAACCGGTGACCCCATCGAAATCATGAATCTCTTCGCCGTGGTCGGTCTCACCGTCCTCGCCGTCTATGGACTGCGGCGTCTGCCAGCGGAGTACGGTCTGTACGCGCTCGCGTCGCTCGCTCTTTTGTGGGTCCGCGACACCGAAAACGTGAGCCCGCTCATGAGCGCCGCGCGGTACTCGCTCGTGATCTTCCCCTGCTTCATGATCGGCGCCCAGCTGCTCCGCAGGCGGCGCGGGCTGGCGGCGGGAATCCTTGCGGTCAGCTCGGTGATCCAGATCGCGCTATTCGTGAACTGGGTGCGCTGGGGCTTCGTCGGCTGACGGGAGCCATACTCGGTTCGTGGCCGGTGATTCCCTCGACCGCTACATCGGCGCACAGCGCGAGCGTTTCACTGAAGAGCTCCGCGAGCTGTGCGCGATCGCATGCGAAGCATCGGACCGCGCCGCACTCGACACCGCCGCACGCTGGTGCCGCGATCGCCTGCGGAGCGCCGGCTTTGCGGATGCGCGCGAGCTGCGCACCGAGAATGCGCCGGCGCTCGTTGCCGGCGAGACGGGCTCCGGCAAACGCACGCTCGTCGGCGTCCAGCACTACGACGTTCAGCCCGCCGTGCCGCTCGAGCTGTGGAAGAGCCCGCCGTACGAGCCCGCGATCCGCGACGGCGCTATGTACGCACGCGGGGTGGACGACAACAAAGGACACCTTCTTCTACGAATCCAGGCGGTCGAGGCGCACCGCGCCGTACTCGGGGATCTCCCTATCCGCGTTCGGTTCCTGATCGAAGGCGAGGAGGAGTCGGGGAGCCCGAACCTCGCGAAGCTCCTCGCGCTCGAGCCGGGTCTCACCGACGGCGATGGCGCACTCAAGGAGGGCGGCGCGCTCGACAGCGAAGGACGTCCGATCCTCTCGCTTGGCGGCAAGGGAATCCTCTATTGCCACTTTCGCGTTCGCACGATGTCGCGCGACGCGCACTCGGGCGGCGCGACGCATTACCCCAACGCGGCATGGCGCCTCTCCCACGCGTTCGCGTCGCTGATGGACGCAAAGGGACGCGTTCAGATCGACGGTTTCTACGACGACGTGCGCAAGCCGACCGAGGCCGACCGCGGCATGCTCGAGCGCATGCCGTTCGATGCCAAAGCGACCCGAGACGTCGTTGGCATCGAGCGCTTCGCTTTCGGCCGCGATGATGCGGACGCCAAGCGCGCGTCGGTCTTCGAGCCGACCTGCAACGTCTGCGGCATCGAGTCCGGCTACAACGGACCTGGATCGAAAACGGTCATACCGGCGGAAGCGACGGGAAAGATCGACTTCCGCCTCGTGCCCGATCAGGACCCCGAAAAGATCGCGGCGCTGCTGCGTGCTCACCTCGACCGGCGCGGTTTCGGCGACATCGAGTTCAGCGCGGAGGAGGGCGAGCACCCGTACCGCGGCCCCGCCGACGCCCCGCTCGTGCGGGCCGTCGCGGCCGTCGCCGAGGAAGCCTTCGGCCGGCCGTCGGTCCTCGTCCCGTCGAGCGGCGGCACGTCCCCGATGTGGGTCGTGTGCAACGCAAGGCGAATGGCGAACGTGACCCTCGGCATGGGTCACCCCGGTGCCGGCGCGCACGCGCCAAACGAGCACATCCTTCTCGAGAACTACTGGCGCGCACTGCGGGCGACGACGCGCCTGTATTCGGAGTTCGCGACCGCGCGATGACTTGACCGTGGGACAATCGAAGGGGGAAGTAAGGAAGGGGAACACGCAGTGAAGAACCTCGTACCCCAGCGCTCGGGCAACCCCGTGCTCGGCGACAAGACATTCGATGGTCTCGTCACGACGGGCGACGCGATGACGTTGGACGGGACCGTCAATCGTTCGTTCGCGCTTGTCCTGATTCTCATGGCCGGCGCGTTCGTGAGCGTTCTCGTTGGGCCCGGCTACATGCTCGTCGGCGCGCTCGCCGGATTCGTCCTGGCGATCGCGACAGTGCTGCGGAAGACGTGGGCTCCGATCACTGCTCCGCTTTACGCGTTCGCCGAAGGGCTGTTCATCGGCGGGATCTCGGTCGTCCTCGAGGCAAGCTATCCGGGGATCGTGATTCCCGCGGTCTCGCTGACGGTCGGCATCTTCATCGCGTTCCTTCTCATCTACCGCTCGCACCTCATCCGGGTCACCGACAAGCTGCGTATCGCGGTCTTCGCCGCGACGGGTGGCGTCGCGCTCGTGTACCTCGCCTCTCTCGTGCTGAACCTCGTCGGGGTCCAGGTGAGTTATCTGAATGAGGCCCTGGCCGGGTCAGGCGTGCTGGGAATCGCCGTGAACGTGCTCGTCATCGGCATCGCGGCGTTCAATCTGCTGCTGGATTTCGACCTGGCGGACAGAGGAGTGGCCGCGCGCGCTCCGAAGTACATGGAGTGGTATGTGGCGTTCGCGCTCCTCGTGACCCTCGTCTGGCTGTACATCGAGCTTCTTCGGCTGCTCTCGAGGCTCGCTCGCCGCTGAACCCGCGGATCAAGGCGCTCGTCTTCGATTTCGATGGTCTCATCCTCGAGACGGAGACGCCCGCCTACCAGTCCTGGACGGAGATTTATCGGGAGCACGGCCACGAGCTGCCCCGCGACCGTTGGCTCGACTACATCGGGCGCGAGGCGGGCTGGTTCGACGCGCTAACCCATTTGGAGACGCTCGTCGGCACGCCGTTCGACCGTGACGCCGTCCGGAGACGCCGCGAGGAGCGCAAGACCATGCTCATGGCGGACCTCGACGTCATGGCAGGCATACGCGACTACATCAGCGAGGGACGGCGCCTCGGCTTGCGCATGGGCATCGCGTCCAGCTCGCCGCGGAGTTACGTGCGCACGCATCTCGACCGCGTCGGTCTCGCCGAAGGCTGGGACGCCATCGTCTGCCGCGAAGACGCGCCGCGTGCCAAACCCGCGCCGGACCTCTACCTACGCGCCGTCGAGCTGCTCGGCGTCGCACCGGGCGAAGCGCTCGCGCTCGAAGATTCCCCGAACGGGATCGCGGCCGCGAAGGACGCCGGACTCTGGGTGGTTGCCGTGCCCAACGACCTCACGGCGAGCGGCGACCTCACGCGCGCGGACTGCCGCGTCTCGACGTGCGCGGAGCTACCCCTGCGCGAGCTTTTCGCCCGCTTGGGCTAGCTCACTCGCCCGCCGGGGTAATCTCTCGGTATGGCGACCATCACGCCGGCCCAGGGGGAGCTTCAAATCCGGACGCTCCAGCGCTCGCCCCTTTCGCGAGTGCGTGGGAATCTCGGGGGACTGTGGGGCCGGCCGATAACTCAGGCGATCGCCAAGGCCGTGCTGACGATCTTCGTCACCAGCACGATCACGTTCGTTCTCATCCGGCTCATGCCCGGAAGCCCGGTCGAGATCAAGATCGACGAGCTCATGCAGCAGAGTCAGATCTCGTACGCGGAAGCCGCGGCGCAGGCGTCCGGGCTCTTCGACATCAACCTGAACGCGCCGATCCACGAGCAGTACTTCGAGTATCTCGGCAACCTCGTTCATGGCAATCTCGGCAATTCGTTCCTCTCGCGTGGCACGACGGTGATGTCGATCATCCTTTCGGTCCTGCCATGGACTCTTTTCGCCGTCGGCACGGGACTCCTGCTTTCGTTCGTTATCGGCATCGCGCTCGGATTGGTCGCGGCGTACCGGCGCAACAGCCTTCTCGACCACGCCGTCTCGACCGGCGGCTCGATCATCAGCTCGGTCCCGGGTTACCTGATCGCCCTGCTGATCGTTCTCATCTTCGGTATCCAGCTGCGTTGGATACCGATCACGCAAATGCGAGGCGCCTTCACATCCGGGATCACTCCAGGGTTCACACCCGACTTCATCGGCGACATCCTCTTCCACGCGTCACTGCCCATCACGGTGTTCTTCCTGACGCACATCGGTCTCTGGATCCTGTCGATGCGTTCGGCGACGCTCGCCGCCCTTGAGGAAGACCACGTCACCGTCGCTCGTGCGCGCGGTTTGACCGACGGACGGATCACGACGGCGTACGTCGGCCGGAACGCCGTGTTGCCGCTCGTCTCGCAATTCGCGATCGCCGCGGGAGCCGTCGTCGGGGGGGCGGTGATCATCGAGCAGATCTTCGTCTATCAGGGGGTTGGCCTTCGTTTGGTCTCGTCCGTCAACCAACGCGACTATCCGCTCATGCAGGGGATCATCCTCATGACGACGGTCTGCGTGATCATCGCGAACCTCGTCGCAGACCTCCTCTATACCAAGCTCGATCCGCGCATCGGTCGGGCCGGCGGAGCGACAGGAAAGTGACCGCGCTCGCGACCGCTCCTCGCCGTCGCGAGATGAGCCTCCCGGCGCCACTTGCCGGCGTGCTCGAGTTCCTGCGCATGATGTCCCGCAAGCCCGTTGGCCTCATCGGGCTCATCGGGGTCCTTTTCTTTCTGTTCCTCGCCTACATCGCGCCGTTCTTCGTGCCGCTCCAGGATCAGGTGGATGTGACGGCGATCTACGCGAAACCGTCCTTCATCCATCCGCTCGGCACGGATTTCCAGGGACGGGATGTCGTGAATCAGATCGTCTACGGCGGAGGCGACATCATCACGACCGCGATCCTCGCGGCGCTCTTCTCGACATTCATCGCGATCACGTTCGGGTCGATCGCGGCGACCGTCGGAGGACGGATCGACGCGCTCATCCTCGCGATAACGGACGTCGCGCTCACGATCCCGCAGCTGATCCTGCTCATCGTGATCGCGGCGATCTTCAGGCCATCGTCGTTCTTCGCGCTCGCGGTGATCCTCGCCTTATTGCAGTGGCCCGCGCTCTTGCGTCAGATCCGCGCGCAGGTGCTTTCACTGAAGGAACGCGATTTCGTCGAGGCGGCCCGGTCTCTGGACCTCGGGCTGCTGCACATCATCTTTCGCGAGATGCTGCCGAACATGCGCAGCTACATCGTCATCCACTTCATCATCGCGATGACCCTCGCGATCTACGCTCAGGCGGCGATCATGTTCCTCGGCCTTGTCCCGCTCTCCGGAAGGAACTGGGCGATCATGCTGTACTTCGCGTACAACCAGGGCGCGCTCTTCTTCAAGGACAGCTTCTTCTACTTGATGGGCCCAATCATGGCGATCGCGCTCTTCCAACTCTCGCTCGTGTGGCTCGCATCGGGTCTTGAGGACGTGTTCAACCCGCGCCTTAGATCCTGACCGTGGCCGTCCTCTCGGTACGCGACCTTTCCATCGATTACCGGACCCGGCGCGGACCGGTCCATGCGGTGCGCGACGTCTCGTTCGAGCTCGAGCAGGGCGAGACGCTCGCCGTCATCGGTGAGTCCGGCTCCGGGAAGACCACCCTCGCGGTTGGCCTGATCCGCCTATCGCCGCGCAGTGCCCGCGTCACCAAAGGCGAGATCCGGTACGACGACGGCAAGCGGGCTTTCGATGTCCTCTCTCTCGACGCGGAAAGGCTGCGTCGCTTTCGTTGGGCCGATTGCGCCATGGTGTTTCAGGCGGCGCTGTCCGCGTTCAATCCGGTCATCACGATCTGGGAGCAGTTCCTCGACACCGGACGAGCCCACGGCATGGGCGACAAGCACAAGGTCCACGACCGTACTCGCGAGCTGTTGGACCTCGTGCACCTCGATCCGAAGCGAGTGCTGACCGCCTACCCGCATGAGCTATCCGGTGGCATGCGCCAGCGCGTCCTGATCGCGATGGCCCTGCTGCTCGACCCGCGCATCGTGATCCTCGACGAGCCGACAACGGCGCTGGACATCCTCACGCAGCGCGCGATCATCGATCTGCTGCGCGACCTGCGGGCCAGGCTCGGCTTTTCCACGATCTTCATCTCGCACGACCTGTCGATCGCGGCCGAGCTCGCGGACAGGATGCTCACGATGTACGCGGGCCGGATCGTCGAGCGCGCCACGGTCGAAGATCTCTTCTACCGGCCGCGACATCCGTACTCGGTCGGTCTCATGCGAGCGGTACCGCGGGTGTCGGGCGCGCTCGGGAGCGTCGTGTCCATTCCGGGATCGCCCCCCGACCTCATTCGCCTGCCGCGCGGGTGCTCGTACTACCCGCGCTGCCCATTCCATGTCGAGCAATGCCTGGAGCAAGACCCACCGCTGCTGCAGGTCGACACGCCGAACCACGAAGCGGCATGCATTCGCTGGGAGGCGGTCGCCGCCGCCCTGGGCTCCGACGCGGAAGCACCCGTCGCCGAGAAGCTCGCGTGACCGCACCGCTCATCGAGCTGGATCGCGTTTCGCGCACGTACACGACTCCGGCCGGGACGATCACCGCGGTGGACAGCGTCTCGCTTTCCCTCGAAGAGAGCGAGACGATCTGCATCGTCGGCGAGAGCGGGTGCGGAAAGACGACCACTGGCCGAATGCTCGCCGGACTCCTGCGACCCTCGAGTGGCCGGCTCCTCTTCGAAGGCGCGGACGTCTGGGAGAAGAAAGGCAATGACCTGGCGCGCTTTCGGCGCGCGGTCCAGCTCGTCCATCAGGATCCCTACGCGTCGCTCAACCCGACTCGCACGGTCGCTCAGACGCTCGCGCCGCCACTCGCGAAGCACAAGAAGGCGCACGGCCGGGCTGCGCGCGCCGCGATGATGTCGCTGCTCGAGCGTGTCGGGCTCACCCCGCCCGCCGACTTTCTTCTCAAGTACCCGCATCAGCTCTCCGGCGGGCAGCGCCAGCGCGTGTCGATCGCGCGCGCTCTTACGGTGGACCCGCGCGTGATCGTCGCGGACGAAGCCGTCTCGATGGTCGACGTCTCCATCCGCATCAGCCTTCTCGATCTGCTGCACAACCTCGCGACCGAGTTCCACGTGACCACGGTCCTCATCACGCACGATCTCGCCGTGGCGCGCTACTTCGCGCGAAAGGGACGCATCGCCGTTATGTACCTCGGCAAGGTCGTCGAGCTCGCGAGTACCGAGCCCCTGGTGAGCGACCCGGCGCACCCGTACTCGACCGCCCTGATTGCCGCGATCCCCGAGGCCGACCCGACGATCACGCGCGGCAAGAAACGGGTCTCGCTGAAGGGTGCCGAAGTACCGAGCCTCCTCCACCTTCCGCCCGGGTGCGTCTTCCATCCGCGCTGTCCCCTCTCGGAGCCAGGCCTCTGCGACGTGGTGGTACCGGAACTGGGCGACCTACCGGGGGGACGGTCGGTCGCGTGCCACGTCGCTCTGCGCGAGCGTCAGCCCGCCGCCGAGCTCCTGGGAGTCCGGTAGATGGACCCGATCGCGCTCCAGGCAGCGTTTCGCGTCGCGATCCTCATCCTGCTGGCGGCTCTGGTGATGCTTCCATTCCAGCCAGCAAACTCGGCGGAATTCGTCGTCACGGTGCTCGCGGCGATCGTTGGCTTGGTATTCGTCGGTCTCGTGGCGGTGCTCGCGCGGCTGTCCGGTTCGCGCCCACCGAACCATCGACCGGTCGACAGGGTACGCAGTATGAGTTCCAATGTGCGCAACGAGGAACACGGGAGGGGCAAGTGAAGAAGAGCGCGATTAGCTATTCCGTCTCGCGAAGACGTTTCCTGCGCGACGCGACCCTCACAAGTCTTGGAGTCGTGGCTGCCGCGTGCACGCCTGGCAGCACGTCACCAAGCCCATCGGGCAGCGGCGCGGCATCGGTCAAAGGCGGTGAGTTCCACGGCGCCTGGCCGTACGACCTTCCACCGAAGGGTCACTACAACTACTTCGCGGCTGCGGGGATCATCCTGCAGGGCGCGATCTACGTCGACCTGTTCATGCCGCCGCTCGCGACATGGATGTGGGCCGACGGCAAATGGAACTACATGCTCGCCGAGTCGAGCTCGCTGAGCGGCAACGTCTTCTCGGTCAAGCTTCGACCGAACATCAAGTGGTCGGACGGCTCGGCGTTCACGTCGAAGGACGTCGTGACGACCTTCACCGCCGGCCGCATGGACAGCTTCACGATCTGGAATTACATCGACAAGGTCGAGGCCGACGGCGACCTCGGCGTGAAGTTCACGTACAAGACACCGTCGAGCCTTGGCGAGCGCAACATCCTTCGCGTCTCGATCCGCCCGGACTCGGTCTATGGAGCGATCGCGAAGAAAGCCGCCGACCTGTACGCATCAGGAAAGACGACCGCCTCTCCCGAGATCGTCGCTCTTCGCGCGGAGAAGGAAAACCTTCGGCCCGACCCGATCTCCGTCGGCCCGTACCAGATCGACAAGAGCTCGGTGACCGAGGCGCAGCTCACGATGAACCGCAATGCCAACGGTCTGTTCGGCAACAGCGTCAACTTCGACAAGGTCATCATCTACCAGGGCGAGACCGCACAGGTCACGCCGCTCGTCCTCGCGGGAGACGTCGACTACGCGACGCACGGTTTCCCTCTCGCGACCGACAAGGCTTTCGTCGACGCCGGCATCCGCGTCGTCCGCGGTCCGGGTTACACCGGCCCTGGGATCTTCTTCCATTGGGAGAAGGCCGCAGCGTTCCAGGACAAGCGCCTGCGACAAGCGGTCGCCATGGCGATCAACAAGGACGAGAGCGCGAAGGTCACCTATGGCGATTCGGCGAAATCGCAGAAGTTCATGACCGGCTTCTCCGACAACCTCGTGCCGCTCTGGATCTCATCGGCCGATCAGGCGAAGCTGAATTCCTACGCATTCGATCTCACGAAGGCCGCCGGGCTCATGACCGCGGCGGGCTATGCGAAGGGATCGGACGGCATCTACGCGAAAGACGGTAAGAAGCTCGAGTTCGAGCTCTATTTCCCGAGCGACTTCGCCGACTGGTCGAGCGCCGCGGACCACGCGCAGAAGTCCCTGAACACCTTCGGCATCAAGATCGTGCCCCGTGGCGCGATCCGCAGCCAGCATCTCCCCGACATGAACAACGGCAACTTCCAAATCGCGATCAACGGCTGGGGACTGGGAAACCCCCACCCGCAGGGCTCGTACATCGTCAATCTCCGTACCTACAACACCACCGCGGCCGGTGGCGGGATGAAGTACCCGCTCAAGCAGGGCAACACCGACTTCGACGCGCTCATCAACAAGATGGGCGACGGCTTCGACACCAACGCACAGAAGGCACCCATCACCGAGACGGCACTGGCCTTCAACGACCTCCTGCCGGTGGTCCCACTGTGGGAGCGCTATGGCAACAATCCCGTCAACGACAAGAAGCGCGTCACGGGCTGGAAGCCGGACGGTGATCCGGTCTACAAGAACCCGTGGAGCACGGACGCGTTCACGACTTTGATGATCATGGACGGGACGCTCCGTAAGATCTGACCCACGCACTAAGACCGACGACGGCGACCTCGGGGGATTCCCTGAGGTCGCCGTCGTGCTAGGTGGGGGCTTTTCCGCGAACGGCGAGCCGTCGGCCTCCACCAGCGCACGCGCCCGCGCAGCGGCTCACCTTGCGCAGAAGCGGCCGAGCCTCGCGATCATCACCTCGGGTAGCCACGGTGACGGCCCAGCGCCCGCAAAGAGCGAGGCCGCGGTGATGGCGGACCTCATCGAGACCGCGGGCGTAGCACGCGAACGGCTCTTCCTTGAAGAGCGGTCGCGAGACACGATCGGCAACGCCGTCGAGGTGGCGGCGCGCTACCTCGGGCGGATCGAGCCGCGGCCGATCTACCTCGTGACCTCGCCCTTTCATCTGGAGCGGGCCCTCGTGGTCTTTCGCAACGTGCTCGGCTTCGCGTGGCAAGTCCAGGCCGTTGCCGCGGAAGACACCGACGACGACCTCAAGCGCGCGAACTCGGAGACGTCGTTCCTTCAAGAGACGTTCGCCTTCTTCGAGGGCATTCGCCCCGGCGACATGGCCACGATCGACAAGAAATACCGCGCAAGGCAG
>DATLPP010000051.1:0-8477 GCA_035535615.1 Candidatus Udaeobacter sp. | reverse complement strand
AAAGCCGCGGTGCGGCCAGGCGATGAGCTGCGGATCGCCCGCGACGGGAGCGTGGAGATCGTCCCCACGGGCATCCCGGGAGTCATCGATTCCCTCCAGAGAGCCATCGATGACCTGAAAAGGAAGTTCTTCGGACCCTAGAACCGGCCCCAGACAGACGAAAGGGCCGCCCTTCGGCGGCCCCTTTCGACCTGATTTGGAGGGTGTTAGCTCGCCTTGCGAGCCGACACCAGCGCCCGCGTTCCGACGACGGTGCGTGCGACGAGCTCCGTGCGCCACGCCTTGCGGCGCTCGAGGGCTTCGCTGTAGCCACGGTCGTACGCGCCGATCGCGAGGAAGCCCACGATGATCATCCCGAGTGCGATGCCTGCCATGATCCCGATCGCGAAGAGCAACATCGTGTTTCCTCTTTCTCTCGCCGGAAGGCGATTGTCTGGCGAGCGCTTGAGCAAACCTCATGCCACGGCGGTTGCTTTCTTGGCAACGTTGACGCGATCGACCTAACCGTGTTCGACCCTGCGTCACGCGTCGCTGGGAACGTCCGCTTTGTCAGCGTTCGGAGACGGGCTAGGCGCGGCAGAAGCGCCGCCAAGTGTGACGACGGTCGTTACTGACTGTTGACGTTTCTCCCCGCTGGCCGACGCTGGGCGACGCTGCCTTCCGCGAGCGCGTCGGGCGGCTCCAGGTCCACGGGAAATCCCGCGTGCGGCCGGGGTACGGCAGCATATGCCGCCAAAGGAGAACGCCCGTGCGCCTATCGCTCCTGCCCAAGAAGAGCGAGTTTTTCGTCCTGTTCGAGCAGGCCGCCCAGAACGCCGTCGAGGCGGCAGAGGCCCTGGCGAAGCTCTTCGGCGACTTCACGGATGTCGAGAACAAGGTCCGCGACATCCATGCGATCGAGCATCACGGGGACAAGCTCAACCACGAGATCGTTCGGCACTTAAACGAGACATTTGTTACGCCGCTCGACCGGGAGGACATCGTCGGCCTCGCCAGCAAGATCGACGACGTCACCGACGTCTGCTACGACGTGTCCGAGCTCGTTCAGCTGTTCAAGGTGAAGAGCATCCGTCCGCCGGCGGTGCGTCAGGCGAAGGTCCTCATCGCATCCGCGAGCGAGATGCTCTCCATGCTCAAGAACCTCGAAGGTCTGAAGAACCTCGAGCCGCACTGGATCAAGATCCACACGCTCGAGAACGAGGGCGATCAGATCTGGCGCGAGGCGGTCGCCGAGCTCTTCGCGGGATCCGACGACGCCATCGAGATCGTCAAATGGAAAGACATCTACTCATTGGTCGAGGTCGCCATCGACCGCTGCGAGGATGTTGCGAACATCGTCGAGACGATCATGGTGAAGCACAGCTAGTTGGATAACGCGACCGTCCTCCTCGCACTCGTCATCGCTCTGGGGATCGCGTTCGAATTCGTCAACGGCTTCCACGACGCGGCCAACGCCATCGCAACGGTCGTCGCCACACGCGTGCTCACGCCACTGCAAGCCATCCTCATGGCCGGGGTCCTGAACCTCGTGGGCGCACTCTCGGGTGAGGCAGTCGCGAAGACGGTGGGCAGCGGCATCGTCGACAAAAGTGTCGTGACCCAAGACCTCGTCGTCGCGGCGCTCATCGGCGCGATCATCTGGGACCTCATCACCTTCGTTGCGGCGTTGCCTACCTCTTCAAGCCACGCGCTCATCTTCAGCGTGATCGGTGCGGCGCTCTCCGTGCACGGACTGAACGTCATCATCCTTCCGGGTCTCCAGGTGACGACCTTTGGCATCGTGTATTCGCCGGTGGTCGCGTTCATCTTCGGGTACGCGCTGATGCTCGCTTTGTATTGGGGTCTTCGGAACGTCAGCTATCGCTTCGTGAACCGCTTCTTCGGCCGAGCCCAGATCCTCTCGAGCGCATACATGGCGTTCAGCCACGGTGGCAACGACGGCCAGAAGACGATGGGCATCATCGCCCTCGCGCTTTACGCCTTCCACGGAAGTACCGGTCCCTTTGTGATCGACACGTGGGTCAAGGTCGTCTGCGCCCTCGCGATCGGCCTCGGTACCGCCACGGGCGGTTGGCGGATCATCCGCACCATGGGTATGCGCATCACCGCGCTGAAGCCGGTGAACGGTTTCGCGGCAGAGACGGCCGCGGCCACGGTCATCGAGATAGCGACCCGGTTCGGCATTCCTATATCGACGACGCACGCGATCTCTGGTGCGATCCTCGGCGTCGGCTCGACGCGGCGCCTTTCGGCGGTCCGCTGGGGCATCGCCGGCAGGATCGTGACCGCGTGGGTACTCACGATCCCCGGCTGTTTCATCCTTGGCTACGGGACCGCCACCCTCTTGCGTGTGGTCGGAGTGCATCCTTAGCGACGCCTTGACCGTCACGCAGCGCGAGCCCGATCGCACCCGCTACACGCCTCCATCGTTGCCGCTTCCGCTCCTCAGGCGGCAGCGGCTACTCGATCGTTTGGAAGGCGCGGAGCGTCATCGGCTCACGCTCGTGCACGCCGCGGCCGGTTACGGGAAGACGACCGTTCTCGCGCAGCACGCCGACCTGCTGCGCGCGTCCGGACGCCGCACCGCGTGGCTAACGTTGCAGCGGGGCGACGAAGATCCACTCGTGCTGTTCGCCGATCTCGTCGGTGCGCTGCAGCGCGACACGGCGGAATTCGGGGAGCACCTTGTGTCCTCTCTGGATCGCGGGCGCCGCCTCGAGCGTCGTCTCGGGCAGCTCGCGCAGGCCCTCGCGGATGAGCTCGCCCCTCTGGGCGAGCTCACCTTCTTCATCGACGACCACCCGAGCGTTCACGGCGGCGCTCCCCTCGCCGCGTTCGGAAACGAGCTCGTCGATCTGCTCCCGGAGAATGCCCATCTCGTGCTCGCGACGCGGCGGACGCCGCAACTCGGCGGCCTCTCTCGGTGGCGCCTGACGGGATCCGTCCTCGACATCTCGGCCGCGGAGCTCGCGTTCACCCGCGCCGAGACCGTGGAGCTCCTCCGCGGCGAGTTCGGTCTCGAGCTCCCCGAGCAGGCCATCGACGCGATGTACTCCCGCACCGGCGGCTGGCCCGCCGGACTGCGGCTCGCGGCTGCGTTCGTGACCGAGCGCGGTTGGCAGCAGCTCGGCGAGTTTCAGGGCGGCGGAGCCGAGCTCTACGCCTACTTCAACAGCGAGGTCCTCCGTCGCGGGACGCGCCGGGATCAGAACACGATCCTCCGCTGGTCGCTCCTCGAGCGCATCGACGACGACGAGGCGGTGAAGGCCGGCGGCGCGCCGCGCGAGCTTCTCGCCTCGCTCGAGCAAGCGGGCCTGGTGATGCGCGAGGGTACGGAGGGCGGCCACCGATTCCAGCCACTCTTCGCCGAGTTCCTCCGCTCCCGGGCGCGAGAGCTCCTTCCCGCCGCCGAGATCGTCGAGCTCCATCGCGGGCACGCCGAACGCGCCGCGGCACGCGGCGATGTCGACCGCGCGATCCATCACTTCCAGCAAGCCGGAGATCATCGACGCGCGGCGCAGCTCGTGCGCGACAACGGAGAGCGCGCACTTCAGAGCAGCGAGGTCGCGACTCTCCAGCGCTGGCTCGATGGATTCCCGCCGGGTGCCGAACGGCGGCTGCCCTGGGTCATCCTTTTGCGCGGACTTCTGCACCGCGTGCGCGGCGACTACGAGCGCGCACTCGCGAACTATCGCGCCGCGGCGGGAGAGCTGCGGCGCGCGCGCGACACCGAGGGGCTCGCGCGCGCGCTCACCTGGTCAGCGCAGGCGCTCCGCTATCTTCGCCGCCCGCGCGAGGCCTTGGAGCAGGCGCGCGAGGCGCTCGGACTGGTCGGCGACGGCGCGTCGTCACAGGGCGCCTGGCTCTGGCACGTGATCGGCGGATCACACACCGATCTCGGCGAGATCGAGGAGGCGGCGCGCGCGCACCTCAAGGCCGAGGCGATGTTCGCGCTTCTCACGGATCGTTCCGGCGAGCTCGCCGAAGCGCTCGCTCTCGCTCAGCTGCACCACCTTCTCGGCGAGCTCGACGCGGCGCAGCGCACTTATTTGAGAGCCCTCGCGCTCCAGCAGAAGAGCGCCGACGTGATCGCGCTGTGTTGGGCAGAGGGGGGACTCGTCGACGTGCGCACGCGTCGAGGCGACACGGCGGAGGCCCTGGACACGCTCCGCCAGACGCTCGAGATCGCGAGCGCGAATGATCTTCGTCTCGCACAGGCGGCGATGTGCTCGACGCTGATGACGGTCCACGCGCTCATGGGCGAGCGCGGCGCGGTCGAAGAGGTCTACCGCGCGGGAGTCGAGCTCTGCCGCGAGCAGGGCGACGACCACGTGATCGCGGAGCTCCACGCGACGGCCGCAGAGCTGCGGGCGTTGCGGGGCGATGCCGACTCGGCACACGACGCGTTGCGGGCGGCCGAGGCTCTCGCCGGATCGTCTCCGGGTCCGGTCCCCGCGATCCGCGCGGCGATCGCGCGCGGGGCGGTCGCCGAAGCTCACGGCGATCGCGAAGGAGCGCTTCGCGCCTACCGCGAGGCGCGCGTATCGGCGCACGCGATCCGAGCGCGATATTTCGAAGCGAAAGCGACGCTCTTGTCGGTGCCGATCGAGGACGACCCCGCGACGACAAGAGGCGCGCTTCGCGCCGTCGCTGCGGAGCGCTATCGGGACTTCCTGCTGTTGCGTCCGGCTCTCGCCGACGCTCTGCGCCAGCGGCTCGGCGATCTCGAGCTGAACTCCGACGACATGCGCATCCTCGCGACGCTCTTGCAGCCAGCCGCACCCACGCCGGCGCACGCGATCTCCTCATCGGTCGCCGACAGCATCCAGGCGTTCGTTCTCGGTCCGTTCGAGCTCCGAGCGGGCGGTACGCGGATCAGCGACCGCGGATGGCGCACGAACAAGGCGAAGGAGCTCTTCGCCTTGCTGCTGCTCGATCGGCAGCGCGCGGTCTCTCGAGACGAGCTCGTCGCCCAGCTTTGGCCAGAGACGGATCCGGCGTCGGCGCTCTCCAACTTTCACTTCACGCTGCACGCTCTTCGAAAGGCGCTCGCCTCGGCGGGCGCGTCGGAGGCCACGAGCGTCGTGCGAGCCGATACGGGATATCGACTGGCCCTTCCGATCTCGATCCACGTGGACCTCGAGGTGTTCCGGCGTTCGCTACGCCGCGGTCGCGAGGCGCAGGAAGCTGGACGATCGCGTGAGGCGATCCAGTACCTGCGCGCTGCGGTGGCGGTGCATCGCGGAGAATTTCTCGCTGATCTGACGGCGCCGTGGATCGATCGGCAGCGTGAAGAGACGGACCGTCAGCTCGTCGCGGCGGCGAAGGAGCTCGCGACACTCGAGCTCGAGTGGAAGGAGCCGAAGGCCGCGGTCCGGCCGCTCGAGAAGCTGCTGGAGCTGGAGCCATACGACGAGGAGGCGCATCGCCTCCTGATGCGCGCGCACCACGAGTCCGGCGATCACGCGCTCGCCGTCCGTCACTACCAGGCGCTCGAGGCGATGCTCCACCGCGACCTCGGCGCGGAGCCCGAGGCCGCGACGCGCGAGCTCTACCAGCGCATCCGACGCGCCGGCTAATGCACCTGCACTAGACGGGCGCACGCGCGGCGGTGGGGCATTCATGCATGTGATGGAGAACCCGCGAACGGACGTGTCGCCTCCGTGTCGACCGTGGCTCGATTGCCTCCCAGGCCATTGCGCGCTTGCTTGCTGCGAGGAACATCACCCGCACAGGGGATGACCGTCCCCTGGGTGGGCAGGTACTAATCGGGCTGGGAGTAACGGGGGAATGCAGGGGCAGATGGGTGATACCGCGAGGCGCCTTCTGGCGGCCTTCTTTGCGCTGGCACTTGTCATCACGGCGCTTCCGGGGACGAGCTGGACCGCTCCTCGGGATCCCGACCTCAATGCGGGCGACTACGCGCTCGTCCAGGTCGCGCACGGGACCGCGGGCGCTGTAGCCGCAAAGGCGACGGCAGCAGGAGCGACCGATGTCGCGGCGCTCGACAAACTCGACATCGTCACTGCCCGCATCTCCTCTGAGGCGCTGCGTTCCCTTTCGAGCGACTGGCGCGTCTCCTACCTCGCGACCGACGCGGCGGTGACCGCCGCAGGCAGGGACGAGCACTTCGAGAGGCAGAACGGGCAGCCGAGCCCCGGCGTCGAGGTCGTCGACGCCAACCTGGCGTGGGATGGCGCGACCGGCCGGGGCGTCACGGTCGCCCTCATGGACACAGGCGTCGCCGAGCACCCCGACCTCGAGGGCTCGGTCGTCGCGCGCGTGGACTTCGTCAACGACGGCTCGACGCTTCAGGACCCGTCGGGACATGGGACCTTCATCGCCGGCCTCATCGCCGCGCATGGCCGGACCTTCAAAGGCGTCGCACCGGACGCCAAGCTTGTCTCGCTGCGCGTGCTCGATCAGAACGGGAACGGAACCATGCACGCGGTCCTCGCAGCGTTCGATTGGCTGCTCCAGAACCGAACGACGATGCGCATCAAAGTGCTGAACCTTTCCTTCGGAGCGCCGCAGAAGTCGAGCTATCACCGCTCGCTGCTTGCGGGCGTCGTCGAATCGGCGTGGTTCGCGGGCATCACCGTCGTCTCCGCGGCAGGGAACGACGGCCCGGCGTCGGGGACGGTCGCGATGCCGGGTGCGGACCCGTTCGTCGTCACCGTCGGCTCGTTCGCCGATCAGGGAACTCTCGCGACGAACGACGACCGCGAATCGATCTTCAGCAGTCGCGGCCCCACGCGCGACGGGTTCGCTAAGCCCGATGTTCTCGCCCCGGGCGAGCACATCGTCTCGCTGCGTGTTCCGGGTACGGCGCTTGACCGCGACGTCGCGAAAAATCTTCCGACCGGTCCCTACGCGCGCCTGACCGGGACCTCGGCGTCAACGGCGATGGTCGCCGGCGCCGCAGCGGACATCCTCGAAGCGCACCAGTCGTACTCGGCGACGCAGGTCAAGGGCGCGCTGATCGCGAGCGGGCGTCACATCGTTGGCACGCGGACACCGGGCCTTGACGTCGACGACGCGCTGACAGTTAGGCCCCTGAGGGTGAACGCCGGTCTGGTGCCGTCGCTCGTCCTGCTGCGGGTTCTCGCGAAGAGCGGCAACGTGTTCGGTCCTGGCATCACCTGGGACGGGATCTCCTGGGAAGGCATTTCCTGGGAGTCCGTGAGTTGGGAAGGCGTGGCATGGGAGGCCGTGTCATGGGAGGGCGTGACGTGGGACGGAGTGACGTGGGACAGCGTGACGTGGGAGCTGCGTTGATGAAAGGCCGGATCGATCTCTACGTTGTCTCCATAACTTTCGCGGGCTTCATCGCACTCGTTGCCGCAACGACCACGATGCGGTTGGACCTGCTCGATCCGATCATGCTCGCGGTCCTCGTCGGCCTCGCGTGTCTCGCGCAGCGCATTCCGGTGTTCCTCTTCCGCTCGAGCGCGATCTCGGTCTCCTTCGCCGCGGTAATCGCGGCATACGTGCTCTACGGCACCGGCGCGGCAGTATGGATCAGCCTCGCGCAGGCCCTCGTGAACTCGGTGACCCCGCGTCGCAAGCCACTCCGCAAGGTCGCCTTCAACTTCGGTTCGTTCGCGCTCTCGGCGTTCGCCGCCGGCGAGCTATACCGCCTCACGGGCGGCATGACGCCCCCCGGCGCGATCGCACCGACTCTCATGTCGGTGGGACTCTCGGCCGCGGCGTACTTCATCGTGAACACATCGCTCACCGCCGTCGCGATCGCGATGTCGGAGGCGCAAAACGTCGTCGCCGTCTGGCGCACCAACTACAGCTGGATGCCGGTGAACTTCGGCGCGACCGCCGTGCAGGGCGCGGCGCTCGCTCTCGCGTACCAGGCGATCGGACTCTTCGGCGTCTTCGTCTTCACGGTCCCGCTCGGCGTGGCCTGGTTCTCCTTCCGCCTGTATATGGCGAAGTCGACCGAGGTGCGTCAGCGGAACGAGGAGCTGAGCACGGTCAACGAGCTCCTGCGTCAGACGAACGATCGGCTCGAGCAGTCGCATGTCTCCGTGATCGGCGCGCTCATCGGCGCTCTCGAGGCGAAGGAGTCGCACCTCTCCGGCCACGCAGCGACGACGATGCACTACTCGGTCGAGGTCGGCCGCAAGCTCGGCCTAGGCACCGAGGAGATCGCGGCGATCAAGCTGGGCGCGCTCTTCCACGACGTGGGCAAGATCGGGGTTCCTGAGGCGCTTCTCTCGAAGCCCGCCGAGCTCACCGATGAGGAGTGGGTCGAGATGCGTGCTCACCCGACGATCGGCGCGAGCCTCCTCGGGAACGTGCCGATGCTCGAACGGATCCGCCCGCTCGTCCTCGCGCACCACGAGAACTTCGACGGCACGGGCTACCCGCACGGCCTCAAGGGCAGCGAGATCCCACTCGCTGCGCAGATCATCTCGGTCGCCGACGCATACGACGCGATGACGAGCGCGCGGCCGTACCGCGTC
>DATLPP010000050.1:0-4131 GCA_035535615.1 Candidatus Udaeobacter sp. | reverse complement strand
AGCGGGTAGTCGTCATCCGGCGTGGTCTCGGGGCCGAACGCGACGATGGTGTGGCCTGTCGCTTTGAGATGCTCCGTGATCGTGGCCTTGAGTCGCTGACCTGCGTGATCCGCCCCGATCCCGATCTTCATACGACGCTCGCCAGGACACTTTCGATCTCCGCGACGCTGATCGCGCCCTGTCGCAGGATCTTGATCTGGTCCGTCGTGCAGTCGACGACGGTCGACGAGACGCCGCCCGGCGTCGTGCCTCCGTCGAGAACGAGCGCGATGCGCCCGTCGAGCTGCGCGATGACCTCCTGAGCGGTCCTTGCGTCGGGCTCGCCGGACCGATTCGCGCTCGTCACCGGAAGACCGCCCCCGCTCGCCGCGATGAGGCGCCGCGCGAGGGGATGGTCCGGTACGCGGAACGCCATCGTGCCGCGTCGAGGCGCTACGAGGACGATGGTGAGCGGACCGGGCCAGAAGCGCTGCGCGAGAGCCCGCGCGATCGGCGTGACGATCGCGCTCGCCTCGAGGTTCCCGGTATCCGAGAGCAGCACCGGAATGCGCTTCTCCTTCGGACGGTCCTTCGCGCCGTAAAGCTTGCGCACGTGCTCGTGTCCAGCCGATAGTCCGTACACCGTGTCGGTGGGGAAAGCGACTAGCTCGCCTCGTGCGAGCGCGGCCGCGGCCTCCTCCACCGCCCCCGGCGAATCCGCCGCGAGGAGGCGCGTTTTCACGTCGTGGATGATAGCCGTCCGCATATGGCCAAGATCACAACACTCTTCATCGACAAGGGTGGGGTTCTCATCGACAACACCACCCTCAGTCCCCAGTACCGTCGCTTGCTCGGCGAGTTCCTTCCGACCGAGCTCGGAGGCGATCCCGATGCGTGGGCGAACGCGAATGCGGGTGCCGCAAGTCGCGCCTTCGCGCGCTATCAACGGGCGTCCGTGACCACTCCGTCCACGAGCATTCGCGATTGGTACGCGGAGGATGTCCGCCTCTGGTTGTACGAGATGTGCGATGAGGTCGGCCAGCCGCGACCTCCGGCCGCTCAAGCCGATCGCATCGCGAACGCGGCGCACGACTACGTTCGCCGGCGGGTCGACATCCGCGCGCCACGGATAGTCGAACGACTTCGGGACCTACACGGACGCGGTATGAAGCTGCACGTCGCGTCCGGTGATCAGCACGCGGACCTCGTCGGATACCTGGAGACGATGGGCACGCTCGATCTGTTCGACCGCGTGTACGGCAGCGACCTCCTCAACGTTTGGAAGTCGAGCCCCGCGTACTACCGCGCCATCCTCGTCGATACGGGGACCGACGCAGCGAACGCGATCGTGATCGACGACTCCGAAACCGCTACCCGGTGGGCGGCGGAGTGCGGGCTGCGCGGCGTCCAGGTCCGGCGGCGGGCCGGCGAACCGTTCGAGGACTCGGTGATGCGCGCGTTCGACGAGGTCGACCCCCTGGCTTGACGATGGTGACCCGGATCGTCCGCTGCGGGCCGTACGGGCTCGGGTGGTCCGGCTCGATCACCGCGGCGCGCGCTCCATAACGCCGCTCGACATTGTCGGCAAAGCCGTTTTCCACCCGCGCATCGATGTCGAGCTCCCGTATCCCGCGAGCGAAGAGCTCGCGCTCCACCCCGGCGATGAGCGGCCACACCAGACCCTGGCCGCGGTGGGCGGGATCGATCAGCACGTTCAGAAGGCTCGCGCGGCCCTCGGCCCAAGCCGGTCCCGCGACCGCGAATCCGATGAGATCCGAACCGTCCCAGGTCGTCATGACGACCGCGTCGTGGTTCGTCGCCTGCCACCGCATCTCACGCGGGGAAAACGCCCGTTTCCCCCACTCCTGGCGCTCGAGCTCGAGCATCCGCGGGCCGAGCTCGCGCCAGGTCGCGGCGTCGAACGCGATGGCCCTGACCGCTGGCGGCATCAGCGCCTCGTGACCTCGACGACGCGGGCGTCGCCGGCGAGGTCGTTGATCACGCGCGTTTCTCCACCGAGCGAGTACTGGAGAAGGTGCGCGACCTGTTCGGCGAACGGCGGATCGATCTCGAAGAGCGCCGACCCGTGCGGCGCGAGCACGCGAGGGAGATCCGCCGCCGCGCGCCAGATGAGCTCGAGGCCGTCCTTCCCGGCGGTCACGGCGAGTCGCGGCTCGAATGCGAGCGAGGTGCGCTCGCCGACAAGATGCTCGAGCGTGTCGTCGCGCAGATATGGCAGGTTCGCGACGACGAGGTCGACCTGATCGGCGATCGGCGCGAGCAGGTCGCCTTCACGCAGCTCGACTCGATCGGCGACGCCGTTTCGCAGTGTGTTCTCCCGCGCGACGACGAGAGCGTCGACGCTGATGTCGGTCGCGATCACGTGCACGGTCGGCTCGTGCGCGGCGATCGCGACGGCCACGGCGCCCGAACCTGTCCCGACGTCGGCGATGGTGACCGTACGGCCGGCGATGCGCTCGCGCGCCGCGTCGACGAGCGTCTCCGTCTCAGGACGAGGGATCAGCACACGATGGTCGACGGTGAAGCGGAGACCGTAGAACTCCTTGAAGCCACGGAGGTACGCGACCGGTTCGCCGCGCGCGCGGCGCTCGATGAGATCGGGGTAGCGGCGCTCGGCTCCATGCGACATCTCGGTATCGGGATGCGCGTAGAGCATCTCCTTCGGGACGCCGAGCACGTGCGCGAGGAGCACGTCGGCATCGAGCGCGGCCGTCGCGATCCCCGCCGCGCGAAGTGCGGCAACCGCCGCGTCGCGCTCCTCGCCCCAAGTCCGCATCTTCGGGCCGAAGTATCGTCGCGGCGTGCAGCGAGAGCCGACCGTCGCGGATGTGGTCGCCGCGCGCCGGGTCGTGGACCGCTTCCTCCCGCGCGCTCCGCTCGAGCGCTCGCCTCTCCTGTCGGCCGACCTCGAAGCCGACGTCTACCTCAAGATCGAGACCTTCAAGCCAACGCGCACCTTCAAAGTACGCGGCGCCCTCAACAAGATCGCATCGCTCGACGACGCGGCGCGGCAGCGAGGAGTCGTCGCGGCCTCGGCCGGCAGTCACGCGCAGGGCGTCGCGTTCGCCGCGTCGGCGCTCGGCGCACCAGCGACCGTGGTGATGCCGCGTGGAGTGTCTGAGACGATCGTTCGCGTGTGCCGGGCGTACGGCGCCGACGTGCTGCTCGAGGGTGACGTCTACGACGACACGCTCACACTGGCGCACCGGATCGAGCGCGACGAGGGGAAGACCTTCGTGCATCCGTACGCCGATCCGCTGATCGTCGCGGGCCAGGGCACGATAGGTCTGGAGATACTCGATGACCTGCCCGACGTCGAGCTCGTCATCGTTGCCGTCGGTGGTGGGGGCCTCATCACCGGAATCGCGCTGGCCATTCGCGGGTCCCGGCCGGGCGTTCGGATCGTCGGGGTCGAGCCCGACGGCGCGGATGCGGTCGGACGGTCCGTGCGCGCCGGTCATCCCATCGTGCTCGAGCATCCTCAGAGCGTCGCCGACAAGCTCGTCGCGAAGAGCACCGAGGCACTCAACGTCGACCTGGCCCGCCGGTACGTCGACGAATTCGTCACCGTGAGCGACTGGGATCTCGAGCGCGCGTCGTATGGGTACCTCGAGGCGCTTTCGCTTCTGGTCGAGCCATCAGGTGCCGCGCCCCTCGCCGCGGTGCGTGCCGGAAAGGTCGATCCGCGCGGGCAGCGGACGGTCCTCGTGGTCAGTGGAGGAAACGCGACGGCGGCCCTCATCGCCCGGATCGCGGCAGAGCGCGACCAGGAGGCCATCCGCGCGTGACCGTTCGGCACGAAACGATCACCGTCGAGACGAAGAGGCGTGAGGAGACGATCGATATCACCTCGCGCGTGAAGGCGGCAGTTACGCGCGCGAAGATCGGTGACGGGATCGTGGCGGTCGCCGTCGCGCACACGACCGCGGCGGTCTTCGTGAACGAGAACGCGGATCCCGATGTGCAGAAGGACCTTCTCACGGCGCTCGAGCGGATGGTCCCTCGTGATGCGAAATACGAACACGCCGAGGGAAACGGACCCGCTCACATCAAAGCGGTCCTCATCGGCAACACCGTGACGCTTGCGATACGCGACGGCGCGATCGCACTCGGCACGTGGCAGGGCGTGTA
>DATLPP010000049.1:0-7042 GCA_035535615.1 Candidatus Udaeobacter sp. | reverse complement strand
GCGCGACGGCGATCGAACAGAAGGCGGATAACCTCGGCGTATTCCTCCAGCTGGTCCTCGCGCTCGCCGATGGATGGGAATGGAATGCCATACGACGCGAACTCGATCTCGTCCCATCCCGCGCCGAGACCGCAATCGGCGCGTCCGTTGGAAAGGTGATCGATGGTGCTGAGCGCCTTCGCGAGAACGCCCGGATGCCGGTACCCGACGCAAAAGACGAGGCAGCCGACCCGGACCTTCGTCGTCTCGACCGCCGCGGCGGATAGCGTTGCTATCGATTCGAAGCAGTCGACGTCGCCACCCTGCGGTGGCGTCTCCTGAAAGTGATCCGACACGGAGAACCAGTCGAACCCGCGCTCATCGGCGAACCGCCACAGCCGTCGCATTTCATCGAGCGGTCCGCCGACGTGACCGAGGTGTATCCCGAACTTAGTACCCGTAATCCGAGTATGGGTCGCCGGACGGCATGGGTGACGCCGCCGGCTTGTTCGTGGCGAGCGCTGGGTTCGCCGCCGTTGGGGTCGCTCCGCCGCTGCCCGCGCTGCCGCAGGCCACAAGCGCGAGACCGCCGAGCAGAGACGCGAGAAAGAGCGCACGCACCACCGTCATGTCGGTAAGACCTCCTGCTAACGTGAGTACGGGCGGGAGGCTGCGACGGATATGGGTAGTTTTGGTGTCTTCTTTGTCATCTTTGTGCTCCTCGTCCTGGCTCTCGCGGGTCTCGGTTTCGCGCTCGTCGCAGCCCGCGCGGCGCACCGCCCGAGGGCGGCGCTTCCAGCGAACTGCGGCGACTGCATCTTCATGATTCCGCGCGCAAAGGTTTACAAGCGCGAGACGCTCGAGGATCTCGACGGGGTTGTCCACTATCTCTGCCAGCAGCGGTGGATCGAGATCACCCCGTACTCGCCGCGATGCGAGCTCGGCAAGAGCAAGACCCGAACGACGACCGTTCCGACCTGACGATACCCTTCGGGGCGTGACCAACTTCGCGGAGTTCGATTCATTTGTGCGCGCCCGCGAGCGCGAATACATCGACGAGCTCAAGGTCCTCATCCGGCAGCCGACCGTGTCGGCCCAGGGCATCGGCATTCCGGAAACCGCGCGGATCGTCCTCGACCGGACGAAAAAACGTGGCGGCATCGCCGCCGAAGCGCTTTCGGTCGACGGCGGACCCCCGACGATCGTGGGCGAGACCGGTCGGGGCGAGCGCACCCTCCTTATCTACAACCACTACGACGTGCAGCCCCCCGATCCGCTGGACGAGTGGGCGACGCCGCCATTCGAGCCGACCGAACGCGACGGTTTCCTTTTCGGCCGCGGCGTCTCCGATAACAAAGGAAACCTCCTCGCGCGGCTTCAGGCAATCGAGGCGTATCGCGCCACGATCGGCGAGCTCCCGCTCCGGATCCGCGTGCTCTACGAGGGCGAGGAGGAGAGCGGGTCCGCCCATCTCGCCGCATTCGTCGCCCGCTACGGTGAGCGGCTCCGCGCCGACGGCTGCATCTGGGAGGCGGGCTACAAGGATGCCGCCGGCCGGCCGACGATCTCCTGCGGGCTCAAGGGGATCGCCTATGTCGAGCTTCGAGTGCGAGGGGCCAACAAGGACGCGCACTCCTCGCTCGCCACGATCGTCCCGAACGCGGCTTGGCGCCTGGTCTGGGCGCTCGCAACCCTGAAGAACCCGAACGACGAGATAACCATCGATGGTTTCATGGACGCGGTGCGCCCGCCGACCGCCGCCGAGCGCGCCCTTCTCGAGCGGCTCCCCTTCGACGAGCAGGGCATGCTGCGGATCCACGGGATCAAGCGGTTCGTCCGTGGGCTCGAGGGTTTCGAGCTCAAGAAAAAACACTTCTATGAGCCGACATGCACGATCTGCGGGATGGTGTCCGGCTACACCGGAGCGGGTTCGAAGACCGTTCTGCCCGCGGTCGCCAGCGCGAAGATCGACTTCCGCCTCGTCCCCGATCTCACGCCCGAGAAGGTCACCAAGCTCCTGCGCGCGCACCTCGATCGGCGCGGCTTTGAAGACGTCGAGATCGTCCCCGGGCACGGCGAGCCGCCCTCGCGCTGGCCCACCGACTCCGTCGCCGCGAAAGCGGCGGTCGACGCATGCCGCAGCGCGTACGGCGCGGAGCCGGTCGTGTACCCGCTCCTGGCCGGGTCCGGTCCGATGGCGCAGGTGTGCGACACGCTCGGCATCCCGGTCGCGGGGTTCGGCTCGGGCAACGCCGCTTCCGCCAATCACGCGCCGAACGAGAACATCGCGATCGTCGATTACGTCGATCACATTCGCGCCTTCGGACGTTTTCTCCACACGTTCGCCGGCCGCGCTCTGGCTTGAACCCCGGCGAGCGGCGGCGCCTCCTCGGTCTGCTCGGCTTCCTCAGCTTCAACGCGGTCTACGTCGGGATCGTCATGGCGCCCGTGCTTACGCAGATCGCCGCCGAATTCAATATCACGACCGGCACGGCCGGCCTCGTCGTCGCGGCCTACGGGGCGCCGGGCATCGTCGTCGCCGTCCTCACCGGTCCGTACTCCGACCGCTTCGGACGGAAACGATTCCTCGTGACCGGGTCGTTGATCATGGGCGTCTTCACGCTGCTCAGCGCATTCGCCACGAGCTTCGCCGTTCTCGTCGCCATGCGGATCATCGCCGGCATCGGCGGGTCGGTGATCTTCCCCAACACGACCGCGACGGTCGGAGACAACTTCGCATATCGCGACCGCGGGCCGGCGATGGGCACGGTGATCGGCATGAACACGATGGCGGCCGTCATCGGCGTTCCGCTTGCCGGCATCCTCGCCGAGGCGACCAGCTGGCGTGTGTCGGTCGGACTCGTCGGCGTCCTCTCCATCGTCGCGGCGATCGTGCTTCTCTGGAAGTTCCGCCCCGCCCAGACGCACCTCAGCGAATCCGGCATCCGCGAGATGTACCGGTCCATCGTGACGAACCGCTCGGCGCTCGGCGCGATCGGATCGAGCTTCCTCGGTGCGCTCTACTGGTTCACGTGGGCGACGTACATCGTCGTCTTCTTCGAGAACGCGTTCGGGCTCTCGCAGGGAGTGGCGTCGATCCTCGCGCTGACCCAGGGACTCGGAGTTCTCTTCGGCAGTCAGCTCGGCGGAAGACTCGGCGGACGGATCGGCCACAAACCGATCGTCGCCGGCAGCGTCGTGATATCGGGCATGCTCCTTTTGCTCCAGACCAACCTCGCGTTACCGCTGCCGGCGACGGCGGCGCTCAACCTCCTGTTATCGGCGGTGATCGGGGCGCGCTTCGCGTCGAATACGACGCTCCTGACAGAACAGGTACCCGAGGCCCGAGGGACTCTTCTTGCGATATCCGCATCTGTCACGAGCGCGAGCATCGTCGTCGGGGCCGCGTTCGGCGGAGTGTTGATCGATGGCCTGGGCTTCTGGGCTCTCGGCGCATTCTGTTTCGTCGCCGCCGTTCTCGCGGCTCTTGTCGTCTGGATCTTTGTCCGCGAAGAGCCCATCGATCTCGAGATCGCACCCGCAGTCTGATTGGGAGCCGGATCGTTGCTCAACTGTTACGCCAAATAGGCGTTCGAACGCCTGCTCGGCATGGCACCTGCCCGTGCATGTGTCACTCGGAAAAGGAGCAGGCCATGGCACGGAAAGCTGGTGGCGGGATGACCGTTGCCGAAGCGGGACGAATGGGTGGCCGACTGGTCAGCGAGAAGTACGGTCCGGAGTTCTACGAGAAGATCGGCAAGAAGGGCGGATCCAGCACGGCCAACAAGTACGGGCCGGAGTTCTTCGGCCGCATCGGTAAGAAGGGTGGCCGCGCGGTCACCGCGAAGTACGGCGCCGGACACTTCGAGCGCATCGGTCGCAAGGGCGGCCAGAAGGTCGCCGACCTGATCGAGCGCGCGAAGACACTCGAGTCGGCCGACGTAGAAAAGCATCCAGTAGAAGCGACGCCGAGCGACTAAGACCCGAGCTACCGCTCGGCCTGTACTTGAAGGCTCACTGACGTGAGCCTTCTGGTAGACCGGGCTCTGACCCGGCTTCGACGGCGTACCTTGGTCCCTTGATGGACCGGAGGGAGCTGGGAGCGGGGACGCGCGTCGTGCGTGTGGCCCGCTCGCTCCCCCCGGGAGAAGGCCAGCCCGTTGTCCCCCCTCTCGTGCAGAGTGTTGCCTTCGATTACGGCTCCGCCGCCGAGCAGGATGCGGTGTTCGGTGGCGAGCGCCCCGGTTACGTCTATGGGCGCTACGGCACGCCCACCACCGCCGCGCTCGAGTCGGCGATGGCCGAGCTCGATGGCGTCGAAGCGGCGACCTGCTTCGTCACCGGCATGGCGGCCATCGCGGCGGCCGTCGATGCGTGCGCGATCTCCCAGGGAGGGCGGGTCGTAGCTCAGGAGGATCTCTACGGACAGACGCGGGCACTGTTCGAGCGATGGCGGCGCGAGCGCGCCGCGGACATCGTCTTCGTCGACACGACCGATCAGAAGGCCGTCGAAGCCGCGTTGCGTGCGAAACCAACGACGCTCCTCTACGCGGAGGCCATCGCCAACCCGCTTCTCAGAGTGAACGACGTGGCAGCGCTCTCCCGGCTCGCCAAGGCAAATGGCGCCAGCCTCGCGTTGGACGCGACCTTCGCGACACCGGTGCTCTTCCGGCCCGCGGAGTTGGGCGCGACGATGGTCATTCACTCGCTCACCAAATACGTGAACGGCCATGGCGATGTCATGGGAGGTTCGGTCGGCGGGTCGACGGAGCTCGCCCGTGCGATGCGCGACCGCACCATCCTCGATGGCGCGTACCTGCCCCCACACGAGGCGTGGCTCGCGATCCGAGGAATGCGCACGCTCGCCCTCCGCGTGCGACGTCAATGCGAGAGCGCCCTGGTCCTGGCGCTCCATCTGAACAAACACCCCAAGGTCGCGCGCGTTCGCTATCCGGGCCTTGAGGACCATCCGCAGCACGAGCTTGCGACACGCCAGTTCGGCGGACTCTACGGAGGAGTCGTCTCGTTCGTCCTTCGCGACGACACCAAGCCTGCCGCCTTCCGCTTCCTGGACGCGCTCGAGCTCGCCGCATCCGCAACGACGATCGGCGACCTCTTCACCGAGGTGCTCTATCCGCCGATCTCATCGCACCGGCGTCTGCCCGCGGAGGAACGCAAGCGTCTCGGCATCACCGACGGTTTTCTGCGCATCTCGGTCGGGATCGAGGACCTTCAAGACATCCTCGGCGATATCGACCGCGCCCTTGACCGCGTCTAAGCCGCTTCCCCGCGCGATCGTCTTCAACTGCCACATCACCGGCCTCGCGGTCGCGCGCTCGCTGGCCGCGCATGGGGTCGAGGTCATCGCGCTCGATCCCGATCCGCGGGGCCTGGGCCAGGCGTCGCGCGCCGTGACGCAGCGGCATGCCTGCCCGAACCCGCTCGAGAATGAGCGCGGGTTCGTGCAGTACCTGCTGGACAACGCGAAGCGGTGGGAGGGCGCCGTCCTCTTTCCGACGAACGACGAATGGGTGATGGCGGTGGCGCGCTATCGCTCGCAGCTCGAAGCGTGCTACCGCATTCCCTTCAGCGAGCTCGCCGTGATCGACGCTGTCCTCGACAAGCGTCGGCTCTACGCGGACGCGCACCATCTGCGCATCCCGATCCCGAAGACGTACACGTTGAACGACCCGAAGGCGACCGCGAGGGACATCCGCTACCCGGCGATCGTGAAGCCCGCGGAGCAGCGGCGCTTCTACGACCGCTTCGGAGTGAAAGTGTTTCGCGCCGAGAACGCGGCGGAGCTCGTGCGGTTCGCGCGGGAGGCCGCGGATCTGGCGTGCGTCGCGCAGGAGATCGTCGACGTGCCGGCCGGCGGCTTCTATTCCTTTTGCTCGTATGTCGCGCCCGACGGCGAGGTCCGCGGCGCGTTCGTCGGGCGGAAGCTCGAGCAATATCCGGAGGGCTTCGGCACGGGATGCCTCGTGATCGGCGAGCAGGTGTCGGAGATCGTCGAGCGTGGGAGCGCGATCCTGAAAGCATTCGGGTATCACGGGATCAGTGAGGTCGAGTTCATCTGGGACCCCGCGCGCAAGGAGCATCTGCTCCTGGACGTGAACCCACGCGTCTGGAAATGGGTCGGCTTGCCGATCGCGAGCGGCGTGGATCTCCCGTGGCTCGCGTACAGCGAGGCCATCGGCCAACCGGTGCGCGCCGGCGAACCGCGCGACGGTTTACGTTGGATCTACGAGCGCGACTACGCCCTGCTCGCACAGTCTCGCCCGCTTTTTCCCGCGACCGGCGAGGTCGTGAACGCGGTGTGGGACCCCGACGATCCGGGCCCGTTCGCGCAGCTGATCCTGAACGAGGGACCGGCGGGGAAGTATTACTGCGCGTGCTAGCGAAGCAGCAGGCACAGCTGCCTCGCCGCGAAGCGGCGTGAGGCAGACCGTGCGCGTGTTGAGCTTGATGTTGGTGCGGCTGCTGCAAGCGGTCGCCGGCTTCCTTCTTTTTTACGGGATCGAAGGGATGCTCACATCTGCCGGCCTGCAGCCTCCCAACATCCTCGTGCTTGTTGCCCTCTTGGTGATCGGCCTGCTGACCGTCAGCGCGTGGCCGTCGGAGCGCCGGCCGGCCGGCGGCCTCTGGGTCGCCGGTTTTGTCGTCGCGCTGCCCCTGTTGCTGCAGTCGGCGACACCGAGATCCGACCCGGTTTGCCCTCCCGACCATCCGCCTCTGACGAACACCTACCACTGCGTCGCGCCCGGTGCTCCTATCGTGCTCGCCATCAGCTCTGTGGTCCTCTTGCTCTCGCTCGCGGGCGCGGTCGTCGAGCTGCGCGGGTTGATGGCCGCCGCGCGGAATACGTAGCGATGCGTTTCGGCTTCTGGATGCCGGTGTTCGGCGGCTGGCTGCGCAACGTGGAGGACGAGGGCATGCCCGCGACCTTCGCGTACCAGCGCGATCTCGCGCAGCAGGCGGATCGCACCGGCTGGGACGTGACGCTCGTGGCCGAGCTCAACCTGAACGACATCAAAGGTCCAGAGGCCGACTGCCTCGAAGC
>DATLPP010000048.1:0-17185 GCA_035535615.1 Candidatus Udaeobacter sp. | reverse complement strand
ACGAGCTTCTCGATGCCGACCACCGCGATGTGCACGGCCGGGAGGGTCGTCGCGAGATCGGCGTTGCCCTCGTTCGTGACGAGCAGGAGCGTGCCGGTGTCGGCGATGAGGGCGTTGCCGCCGGTGATGCCGATGTCGGCGTCGATGAAGCTCTGCCGCAGCTCCTTCCGCGCGACGGCAACGAGCGAGGCGATGTCGTCCGCGACGGGATGGCCGACGACCTTGCTGAAAAGCGCGGCGACCTCTTCGCGCGTCTTGTGGATCGCGGGCGCGATGAGGTGCGAGGGCCGCTCGCCCGCGAGCTGGATGATCCACTCACCGAGATCGGTCTCGACCGCGTGAATGCCCTGGGACTCGAGGTGATCGGTGAGCCCGATCTCCTCCGTCGCCATCGACTTCGACTTGACGACGAGCTTCGCCTTCTTCGCGCGGCAGATCGCTGTGACGATGCGACGCGCTTCCTCAGCATCGACCGCGCGGTAGACCTTGGCGCCGACCGCCTCGGCCTCACGGGTGAAACGTTCGATCAGCTCGGGCATGTCGTCGATCGCCTTCGCCTTGCGCACGGTGAGGTCCGCGCGCAGGCCGGTCCAGTCGATCTCACGCATCCGGGCGTCGCGTCGCTCCTTCAGCTCGGGGAGCGCACGACGGAGCGCGGTGCGTAGTCGATCGGACCCGAGGGCGCGATCAAGGCGCCTTTTGAACTCGGTCTTCGATGCGGTCAGTGCGGCCTCAGCCTCCCCCGGGAGACCGTAGCGCAGTCGGGCCCACCGCGCCGCGCAACGCGAGCCGGACGACGAGAGGCGCGCTGGCGCCCTGGGCGAGCAGCGTCACCAGCACGATCCCGAAGCTGATCTGTTGAAGGAGGTCGCGCTGCGGAAAGTCCTCGGGTAGCGAGAGCGCCGCGGCGAGCGCGACCGCACCGCGCAGCCCGGACCAGAAGATCACATGCGCCCAACCGCGCGGGAGACCGTGCGCCCCCGTCCACAGGCGAACCGCCGCTGCGGGCACGTAGACCATCAAGGCGCGTGCGACGACCACCGCGCCGGTGCCGATGGCCACCGCTCCGCCGGCGCCGAGCAGTGACGGAAGACGGACGGCGAACCCGATGAGCAGAAAGACGAGCGACGTGAGGATGAACGCGACGACATCCCACAGATCTCCGATCTCGCGGACGAGCACGTCCGCGCCCGCCGTCCGGCGCATCCGGCTCCCGAGCGCGATCCCCGCGATCACCGTCGCGAGAATTCCCGAGAGTCCGATCACGTCCGCCAGCTGGTACGTCCCGTACGCGGTGACGAGCGAGATGCCGAGCTGGATCGTGCGCTCGTTCGTCGAGCGGATCAGGCGCGCGGCGAAGAGCCCGCCCGCCACGCCGACGGCGGCGCTCACCACGATCGTGCCGACGAACAGCAGGGCCGCCTCGCCCGTCCCGACGCCGCCTCCGACCGCACGCACCGCGAGCGCGAAGAGCACGAGGCCGGTGCCGTCGTTCAGCAGGCTCTCGCCGTCAACAAGCGTCCGCAACCCGCGGGGCACGTCGAGCCGTCGCATCGTCGCGACGACCGCTACGGGGTCGGTTGCCGCGGTGATCGCCCCGACGACGAACGCGAGCTCGAACGGAATTCCGACGCCCAGGTGCAGGGCGAACGCGACCACGACGGCGGAAGCGAGTACGCCGGGGATCGCGAGCGCCAGGATCGGACCCAGCACCGGACGCAGGTCGCTCCAATCGATCGAATACGCCGCCGCGAAAACCAGGCCCGGGACGAATACCCCGAGGACGAGGGTGGGTGTGACCGCCAAGGCGATCTCGGGAAAGAGGTTCGCGCCCAGGAGGCCGGCGAGGACCAGCACGATCGAGTCGGGGAGCGACGCCCGCCGCGCGAAGGCCGCGACGAGGGTCGCCGCCGCAATCAGGGCCACCGCCGCGCGGACCACCAGGATCGGATCGGTCAAGCGAGTCTCCCTGCCGACCAGACTTCCCGGCACTCCAGACCGCGCGAAGTCTACGGGCCGCGGTCGTCAGCCCGCGCGATACGCCTCGTCGAGGAGATCGATGAGATGCACGACCCGCACATTCGATCCCGCCTGGCGCAGGCCGCTCTGGATCTGCATGAGACAGCCGGGGTTCGCGGTCACGACAGTGTCCGCGCGGGTGCGCAGGATGTTCGCGACCTTCCGCTCCAGGATCGAGCGCGCGAGGTCGGGCTGGGTGACGTTGTAGGTCCCGGCGCTGCCGCAGCACCAGTCCGCCTCCTCGAGCGGGACGATCTCGAGACCAGGGATCGCCGCGAGGAGCGCGCGTGGCTGCTCGCGGATCTTCTGACCGTGCAGCAGGTGACACGGATCGTCCCAGGTGACGCGCGCCACAAGCGGGCCCGGCGGCTCGCTCACGCCGAGGTCGCCGAGGAACTCGGTCGCGTCTTTGACCTTCGCGGCAAACTCCGACGCGCGGGCCGACCACGCGGGATCGTCCTTCAGAAGCCAGCCGTATTCTTTCATCGCCGCGCCGCAGCCCGCGGCGTTCACGATGACGGAATCGGCACCGACTTTTTCGAACGCGGCGATGTTGCGTCGCGCGAGGTCCCGGGCGAGCTCGCGCTCGCCGGCGTGCGCGTGCAACGCGCCGCAGCAGGTCTGGCCGGCCGTCGCGACCACCTCGACGCCGTTGCGCGCGAGGACCCGCGCCGTCGCCGCGTTGGTGTCGCCGAAGACGCTCCCCATCACGCAGCCCTCGAGCATCGCGACGCGGGCTCGCCGCGTTCCGCGCGGGGACGCCGTCGCCGGGCGACTCGCGGTCGCCCGTACGGGTAGGAGGTCGAGCAGATCCGCCATGCGGCGCGCGACGCCGAGGCGGGTCGCGCGCAGAAGCGAACCCATACCGAGACGCCGCACCGCGATGGATAGAGTCGCGAACGCGCCGAGCGCGCGCCGGTGCGGAAGGAGCCACTCGAAGGCCGCCGTTCGAATGAGTCGCTCCACCGGCGATCGCGGACGCGCGACGACGATCTGCGACCGCGCCCCTTCGACGAGCTTGCCGTACTCGACTCCCGACGGGCATGCCGTCTCGCAGGCCCGGCAGTCGAGGCATTTCGAGATGTGGTCCTCGAGCCCGGGGGCGTCCGCGCCGAGGCGGTGCTCCCACACGGTCTTCATGAGACGGATGCGCCCGCGCGGCGAGTCCATCTCGACGCCGAGGACCGCGAAGGTGGGGCAGGTGGGCAGGCAGAAGCCGCAGTGCACGCACGCGGCGATCAGCTCCTCGGACGGCGCGTCCGCGTTGGGGTAGGGGAGCGGCAGAGTACCGCTCATGCGAACGCAGCCCGCCCGGGTTCGAGGACGCCCGCCGGATCGAACGCGTCTTTGATGCGGCGCATAAGGAAATCGCCGGTGGGCCGGGTCGGCCAGGTTGAAAGACGAGAGCGGAGATGCTCGGCGCGACGTTCGATGCGACCACCGCCGCCGACAACACGCGCGGCGGCGACGAGGGCCTCTGCGTCGCGGATGACGGCGTCGTCGTCATCCAGGAGGTGCACGCGCACGACGCCGCTCGCCGCGTCGGCGACGAGCGCGGCGACGCTCTCGAGCCGCGCGGCGGTCTCCGCGAACGCCGCCGCGGCCGCGACCGGCAGCGACACGCGAACGAGCGCACCGTCCGTCGCGTGCGCCGGGAGCTCGCGCATCCGGCCGAGATCCTCGCCGAGCTCCCGGGCGTCGCCCTGGCGCGCCGCGACGGTGCGGCGCGCGTCCTCGATCGCGCGACTCACTGTCAGGGTGCTCCCACGTGCCTGCACCGCGAGTCGCCAAGCGCTCCCCTCAGTGCGCTCGACGACGCAGGCCTCCACGCGCGAGGCTCCGCGCACGATCGCGTCCGCCGCGGCGAAGGCGTCCTGCGAACGGGCGAACCGCCCAACGAGGCCGTCGCTCGCGGCCGGGAGCGGGAGCACCTTCAACGTCGCCTCGACGATCACGCCGAGCGTGCCGAACGATCCCACGATGAGCTTGTCGAGGTCGTACCCCGCCACGTTCTTGACGACGCGGCCGCCGGCGCGCGCGACCGTGCCGTCCGCGAGCGCGATGCGCGTCCCGATCAGGAGATCGCGCACGCCACCGTAGCGGGCGCGCCAGAAGCCGTTGGAGTTCGCGGCGATCACCCCTCCGATGGTCGCCTCGTCACCATGCGGGGGATCCAGCGGCAGGAACTGGCCCGCGCGCTCGAGCGCGACGGCGACGTCCGCGATGCGCGTTCCGGCGCCAACCGTCACCGTGAGATCGGCGGGCTCGTGGTCGATGATGCCCGCGAGTCGCGAGGTCGCGACCTCGATGTCCGTCGTCGCGGCGTCGCCGACGTACGACTTCGACCCTGATCCGATGATGCGGACCGTCCGCCCATCGCGCGCGGCGTCGGCGAGGATTCGCGCGCATTCGGTGGCGTCCGCGGGGATCGCGCGCGTCATCGTCGCGCTCACCGCGCGGTCGCGGCGAAGGCGAACTCACGGCAGCGACTCGGTGTCGGAAAGATCTTGCCCGGATTCATCAGGCCATCGGGATCGAACGCATCCTTCACCCGGCGCATCGCCGCAAGGTCCGACGATTGGAACTGCAGCGGCATGTAGCAGTTCTTCTCCATGCCGACGCCGTGCTCGCCGGTGATCGAGCCGCCGGCCTCGACGCAGGCGGTGAGGATCTCGAGGCCCGCCGCCTTCGCCCGTTCGAGCTCGTCCGGACCGAGGCGCGAGTCGAACAGGATCAGCGGATGTAGGTTGCCGTCGCCCGCGTGGAAGACGTTCGCGACCCGAAGCCGATGCCGGACCCCTGCGTCCTTTACGAGCCGGAGGATGTCGGGCAGGCGCGTGCGAGGGATGACGCCGTCCTGCACGTAGTAGTCGGGGGACAGGCGGCCCATCGCTGCGAACGCACCCTTGCGGCCCGCCCAGAGCCGCTCGCGTTCCAGGGCGCTGCTCGCGACGCGAACCTCGCTCGCCGCATGCTCGCGGCAGATCGCCTCGATCCGCGCACGGGCGTCGTCGAGCCCGTCGCGAGGACCGTCGACCTCGAGAAGGAGGATGCCGCCGGCGTCGAGCGGATAACCCGCATGCACGGCGGCCTCGACCGCCTGGATCGCGAGCTGATCCATCATCTCCATCGCGCTCGGAACGATGCCGGCGGCGATGATCGCGGAGACCGTTTCCGAGGCTTCGTCCATCGTCGGAAACGCTGCCATCAGCGTTCGTTTGTCCTCGGGTAGCGGCGTCAGCTTGACGGTGATCTCAGTAACGAGGCCGAGCGTTCCCTCGGACCCGACGAAAGCGCCGACGAGGTCGTAGCCCTCCGTCTCAACCGCCTTGCCCCCGAGCCGCACGACGGTCCCGTCCGACAGCACGATCTCGATGCCGGTGACGTGATTCGTGGTGACGCCGTAGGCGAGCGTGTGCGGACCGCCCGAGTTCTCGGCGACGTTGCCTCCGAGCGTGCACGCCTTTTGGCTCGACGGGTCGGGGACGAAATACAGGCCGTGCGGCGCGACGGCGGTCGAAAGGTGCAGGTTGATGACGCCGGGCTGGACGACCGCGCGCAGATTCGGAACGTCTATCTCGAGGATGCGCGCCATCCGCGCGAACGACACGACGACGCCGCCCTCGACCGGGATCGCGCCACCGGAGAGGCCCGTGCCCGCGCCGCGGGGAACGATCGGCACGGCGTGCTCGTGGCAGAACCGGGCGAGCGCCGCGACGTCGGCGGTGCTGTCGGGAAGGACGACGGCGTCGGGCGTCGCGGTATCCACGGCGCCGTCGTACTCGTAGAGGAGCAGGTCTTCGTGCGCCCCGAGGACTTTCGCCGGACCGAGCAGCGCGACGAGGCCACGCACCAGCGGCGCGCCGCGGAGGCCGGCGCGAATGGTCGCGGCGGTCGTCAGGGGGCCGCTCCGGCCTGATCGCGGAGCGCGTCCGCGAGTTCCGCGGCGGCGCGGCGCAGGACCGGTGCGAGCTCGGCGCAGCGCTGACGCGTCATCCGGCTCGCGGGCGCGGAGATCGAGAGGGCGGCGACCGGCGCCCCCGGCGCGGCGTCTTTGCCGGGCGCTCCGACCACCGCGACGGCCACGCACCTCACGCCCTCGTCGTACTCCTCGTCGTCGAGCGCGTAGCCCTTCTCGCGTACCTCGTCGAGCGTCCGGCGCAGTGCCCCGCGATCCACGATCGTCCGCGCCGTGTAACCGCGCAGATCCAGGCGCTCGAGCAGGGCGTCGCGGCGAGCGGCAGGCAGGTTGGCGAGGAGCGCCTTTCCGGCGCCCGTTGCGTGCAGTGGCGTGCGGTTCCCCACCGCAGTGAACAGGCGCACGACCTGCGGCGAGGGCATGGTCTCGATGTACACGGCCTGCAGGTCGTCCAGCACCACCAGGTTGGCGGTCTCGCGCGTGGCCTCGGTCAGCGAGCGAAGAAGCGGTCGCGCGCGCAGGCGAAGCTCGCCGAATCGCGAGCGGCCCTCGGAAAGTGTCGCCAGCTTCGCGCCTGCGTAGTACCGGCTGGTCTCCGGGTTCTGGCGCACGTAGCCGCGCCGGAGGAGCGTCGCGAGCAACCGGTGCACGGTGCTGACGTGGAGGCCTGTGCGAGTCGCGAGCGCAGTGATCGCGACCTCGCCTTCGGCGGCCACGAGTGCCTCGAGAAGGTCGAGCGCCCGGTCGACGGACTGAACGGACCGGCGCGCCCGCTTCGGAGTGACGGTCGTCTCTTTCACCGAGTGGAACCCCCCATCTACGTCGTGGAAGCATACCCGCGTACCGCATAGCGATACTCGACAGGTGGACAAGACATCGCGGCGGGAGTCGCTCGAGGCCCAGGTGGCCTCGTTCCCGGCGAAACCAGGCGTCTACCTATTCAAGGACGCGAAGGGTCGCGTGCTGTACGTCGGAAAGGCGGACGTTCTTCGCGACCGCGTGCGGGCGTATTTCGGGCCGAGCCTCGAAGTCCGCCACGTGCGCATGGTCGAGCGCGCCGAGCGACTCGAGTACGTGCTGACCGACAGCATCTCCGAGGCGTACCTGCTCGAGTCGAATTTGATCAAGCAGCACCATCCCCGCTACAACATCCGACTCAAAGACGACAAGTCATATCCGTACGTGAAGGTCACGCTCGGTGAGGATTTTCCGCGGGTGCTGCGCACACGGACGCTCGGCGATCGGAGTGCGCGGTACTTCGGGCCATTCGCGAACGCGAAGTCGGTCGATCAGTCGCTCGATCTTCTGCAGAAGCTCTTCCCGTACCGCACCTGCAAGCTGAACATCGTCGCGGACGCGGACGGCAAGGGAAGGACTGTGCCACCGTCCGCGCTTCCGGGCGGCCGGCCGTGCCTTCTCTTCCATCTCAAGCGATGCACAGCGCCCTGCGTGGGGAACACGACGCGCGACGAGTACCGCGGGACGATCGACAAGAGCGTGCTGTTCCTCGAAGGGCGGTACGAGGCGCTCGCACGCGACACGAAGAAAGAGATGCACCAGGCGTCGGACGCGCTGGCATTCGAGCGCGCGGCAACTCTCCGCGATCGGCTCGTCGCGATCGAACGGACTCTCGATCGGCAGGAGGTGCACGCGTACAAGGGCGACGACTTCGATGTGCACGCGGCGGCGGTCGCCGAGGGCGACGCCGTCGTCCAGGTGTTTCGCGTCCGCGACGGCACGATCACCAGCCGCGACCACTTCTCCCTTGAGGGATCTGAGGGCGCGCTCGCGCCCGACGTGCTCGCGTCGTTCCTCCGCCAGCACTACACGGTCGCGGCGAATTTCCCGCCTGAGATCGTCGTGCCCGTTCCGATACCGGAAACGGAAGCATTCGAGGTCTTCGCCACCGAGCGCCGCGGTGGTCCCGTTCGGATCCTCGTCCCGCAACGCGGCAAGAAGCGTCACCTCGCCGAGCTCGCGGAGCGGAACGCGCAGGACGCGCTCGAGCAGGAGCGCGTCCGGTGGCTCGCCGACCGCGGAAAGACCGACACGGCGCTGCGCGAGCTCGCCGACGCCCTTGGTCTCGAGGGATCGCCAAAGCGGATCGAGTGCTACGACGTCAGCCACGTCCAGGGCACGAGCGTGGTGAGCTCGATGGTGGTGTTCGAGGACGGCCGCCCGGCGAAGCACGCGTACCGGCGTTTCCGAGCGAAGATCGTCGACCGCAACGACGACTTCGCCAACATGCGCGAGACGCTGCGGCGCCGTTTCCAACGTTCGGCGACCGACGGGGCGGGGTGGCCCGTGCCGGATCTCGTGATCCTCGACGGCGGCAAGGGCCAGCTCTCCGCCGGCCAGGCGGCTCTTTCCGACGCGGGTCTTCTGCAGATCCCGATCGCCGCTCTGGCGAAGGAGCGCGAGGAGCTCTTCGTGCCTGCGCGGCCCGACCCGATCTTGCTGCCGCGGACGTCGCAGGGGCTCTACCTCGTGCAGCGAATACGGGACGAGGCACATCGCTTCGCGGTCACGTACCACCAGAAGGTGCGCGCGAAGCGCGCCGTCCGCAGCGTCCTCGACGACGTCGAAGGGGTCGGTCCGGCCAAGAAGCGGGCCCTTTTGAGGCGATTCGGCAGCGTGCGGGCGATGCGCGAGGCGCCGGTTTCCGACCTGGCCGGAGTCGCCGGTGTTGGGAGCGCACTGGCGGAACGCATAAAGCAGGCGATCGAGAGCTAGACCGACCCGATCGCGGGTTGTCGTGTGGCTTACGCACAACGGCTCGACGGCGGGGAGCGCATTACGGCCCCTCAGGCAGACCTAGCGGCGGTTACCGGGCCGCGGCCCAAGTGACGCTGCCAACGACCCCATAGCGCAGTCGCTCGATGCCGTGCCGTGCGAACACAGCTCGTACCTCACCGTCGAATGCCGCTGCTCGATCGCCGAGCTGGGCGCTCGTCAGGACGCTGGTGCTGTGGAGGAACTCGATGTACTCGGCTACGGACTGCTCGAAGGACGCCGGCTCGGTGCGCTCCTCATCTTCGACCGTGAACAGACCGGAGGCGCGCACGGCCGCGATCGCGTGTGGCGTCTCCGGGTGGTGGGCCGCAGCGGCATACCGGTCGGTGATCGCCCACACCTCCTCGCGGTACGGCCCGTGGACATTCTCGTTGTCGACGATTGCCAGGTACGCGCCGGGCGCGAGAGCCTCACGGAAGCGGGGCAGCACAAGCCCGGGGTCCATCCAATGCAGGCTCGCGCCGCATGCGATCAACCCATAGGGCGGATCGAGCGGCGCGTCTTCGGCGCGCCCGACGATCCAGCGGATGCGTCGGTTGGAGCCGCCGGGAAGGCCGCGACCTTCCGCGATCATCGCCGCCGATGGCTCCACTGCGTCGATCCGTTCGGCGAACCCAGTCATCCTTCGGGCGAGCGCCCCGGTGCCCGCCCCGGCATCGAGAACGATTCGGGGCGCGACGAGCCGGCGCTGCAGTCTCTTAAACACGGCCTCCGGATAGGGCGGACGCCGCTGATACGCGCGGGCGACCGCGTCGTCCCGGAAGACCTCGCCGAGGCTCATGCGATGGGCTTCGCACCATGCGCAAGGGTCGCTGCTGGACGGGCGTGGGGCGCCACGATCAGGCGGTCAGCCTACCGGTGAAACGCGGCTCCTCGCCGGTTGCGACACGGCAGCTGAGCGGTTGGCAACAGGACAACCCAGGGGGACGACCGACCTAAGGTTTTCGCATCCTCGGCTACATAACGCTTAGTTTGCCTTGACTTTCGATGAGTCCGGCGCGCACCTTGAGTTCATGGCGAATCCGGTGATCGCGCGATGTCCCATCTGCGCCGACACGTTGACCGTTGCGCGCCTTGAGTGCGTGTCCTGCGGCACCCGCTTGGAAGGCTCCTTCGCTCTCGGCCGGTTCCACCGCCTCACACCGGAGCAGCTCGAGTTCCTCGAGACGTTCATCAAGGTGCGCGGCAACTTCAAGGACGTGGAGCGTGAACTCGGGATGAGCTACCCGACCGTGCGCTCGCGCCTTGACGCGGTGATCCGCGCGCTCGGTTTTCCATCGCAAGCTGAGCCCGATCGCGAGGCGGAGCGTCGCAAGGAGATCCTTCGCGAGCTCGCCGACGGCCGCATCGCGCCCGATGATGCTGCGCAGCTTCTCGAGAAGGAGCCGGCGACGTGACGTTCGATCCAATGGACGACCAGCGGCGTCGCCAGGCAGAGCAGCGCGCGCGCGAAGCCGAGCAGCGCGCACGCGAGACAGAGCAGCGCGCACGCGACGCCGAGCAGCGGGATCGCGATCGTGCCCAACGGGAGAGCGATCGGGAGCATGCCCGATCCGAGCGCGAGCGCGAGCGCGAGCAGCGCCACGAGGAGCGACGCGCGCGTCACGAGGCAAGGCACGAATTCCGTTTCGGAGCGCGTGGCTTCGGCATCAACGTTGACGTCGATCCCGATGAGATCGCGCGCTCGGTGAGCGCGGCGTTCGTCGGGATGGACGACGACGGCGGCGAGTCGCACGACCAGACGATCGAGAAGATCTTTGTGGTCGAGGGAATGCCGCGTCTTCAGGTCCAGAACGTGTCCGGCGAGACCGCAATCCGCGTGGGAGCGCCCGGCCAGGTGCGGGTCGTAGCACGGAAGCGCGTCAAAGGCGGGAGCGCCGATCGCGCAAAACGTCTTCTCGAGAACGTCGAGGTCCGCATCGAGCAGAGGGGCGACGATATCTTCGTCGAGCCACACCTTTACGAGCAGGAGCGCAACTGGGGGGATCTGTTCCGCGGTAAGCGCTTCCGTGTGGATTTCGAAATCACGGTCCCTCGTGAAACCGCCGTCAACGCGCAGACAGTGAGCGGTGACCTTGACCTGAACGGGACACGAGGGCCCGCCCGCGTCGAGAGCGTCTCCGGCGACGTGCACATCCAGGACCTGCGGGGGCCGATGCGAATCAAGAGCGTTAGCGGCGACGTGCAGTGCACGAACTACGTGGGCTCGGTCGAAGGCAGCTCCGTCAGCGGCGACGTCGATATCCGCGGCCGCGTTCGGGGCTGCGAGCTGCACACGGTAAGCGGCGACATCTCGATCGATCTCCAGCCTGAGTTCGGTGGCCGCGAAAGCCGACTGAAGACGATCAGCGGCGACGTGGAGGTCGGCCTGCTGTCCTCATCGTGCGTGTGCGACTACCACACGGCGAGCGGCGACCTCGAATGCGAAACGCCTGCGCGCATCGTGCGCGAGGGTCGGAAGGACCGCACCGTCATCATCGGCGACGGACGAAGCCACCTCACCGTGAAGACGGTCAGTGGAGACCTCACGATCCGGTCCGCCTCGTCGACGGTGGCCGAGGAGCCGACGGCCGCGCCGGATTCGACGGAGTCGGAGACCAAAGCCGAAACCGAAACGGCCGAAACCGAAACCGATCAGGATCCGGAGCGGACCGCGCCCATGGCGCCGCCCGCGACGGCGAAGGTCCGCGATCTCCTCGAGCGACTCGCTCGTGGCGAGGTGAGCGTGGACGAGGTGGCTGCGAAGCTCGACGAGACCCGAAAGGACTTCTAGGTGCCGAGCGAAGAAGGCAAGCAGGTCCTCCAGCTCCTTGCGGAGGGGAAGATCGACGTCGAGCAGGCCTACCGGCTCCTCCGCGCTCTCGGCGACGTCGAAGAAGGCGCTCCCCGTCCGCCGCGCGCTCCGTTCGCGCCTTTCCCCCCCACGCCACCGACCCCACCGATGCCACCGTCGGGTCCCGGCGCACGCGGCCGCATTTTGAGGATCCGCGTCACGGAAGATGGCGAGCAGAAGGTCAACGTCGCGATCCCGCTCGCGATCGCGCGGGTCGGGAAGATGAAGCTCGCGTCGAGCGGTCTCGTGCGCGGGCACCTTGGGAAATTCGGCATCGACCTCGACGAGCTGCTCCGCACCGTCGACTTTCCCGGCAAGATCGTCGATATCGCCGACGACGAGGACCGGGTAGAGATTTTCGTGGAATGACCGTCGCTGCCGTTGAGACGAAGGACCTGGTTAAGGTCTTCGAGCGCGGCAGGCGGACGATCTGGCAGCGGCTCCGCCGCGAACCCGACAAGCGCGATCGATTCCGTGCCGTCGATGGGATCGACCTCGTCGTGGAGCCCGGCGAGATTTTCGGACTCCTCGGGCCGAACGGGGCGGGGAAGACGACGACGATGAAGATGCTCGCGACACTGCTCATCCCAACGAGCGGCACGATCCGCGTCCTCGGCATCGATCCACTCGAGCGCCCGCGGGAGGTGCGCGCAAGGCTCGGCGCGATGCTTTCCGGCGAGCGCAGCCTGTACTGGAAGCTCACCGGTCGCGAGAACCTCGAGTACTTCGCGGCGCTCTACCACGTGCCACCGAGCGAGACGAAGGCGCGCATCGCGAACGTTCTCGCCGCTGTGAAGCTCGCCGACCGCGCCGAGGACTACGTCGAGCGCTACTCCACCGGCATGCGCCAGCGCCTCGCGCTCGCTCGGGCGCTCTTGCCCGATCCGCCCCTCGTCGTCCTCGACGAACCGACCGTCGGGCTCGATCCGCAGTCGTCGCGCGACCTGCGCGACCGCGTCCGCGAGCTCAAGGCACAGGGCCGCACGGTTCTTCTCACGACGCATTACATGGAGGAAGCGGACCAGCTCTGCGATCGCGTGGCGATCGTCGACCACGGACGCATCGTCGCGCTCGACACGCCCGCAGCCCTGAAGCGGACCATTCGCGCCGAGGAGGTCGTTCACCTCGAGATCGGGGTCGACGGGGACGATGCGGCCGTGATCGATCGACTAGGACGCAGCGCGACCGTCGCCCGAACGGAGCGATCGAACGGCACCCTGAACGTGACCGCGCACTGCGCCTCGGCGCGTGACTTCGTTCCCGCCGCTTTCGATGCGGTGCGGTCAACGGGCGCGACGATCCGTCATGTCGAGGTCGTGCCCGTGACCCTCGAGGACGTCTTCCTCGCGCTGACCGGCCGCGCGCTGCGCGAGTGAACCTTCTCGCCGCGGACGTCCGGGCGTTCTTCGCCGCCGCGCGCAAGGAGCTTCGTCAGCAGCGGCGGTATCCCACGCTCTTTCTGGGCCTCCTCTTCTGGCCGGTCCTGCTGCCGGCGTCGTGGGTACTCATGGGCCACGCCTACTCAGGCAACGATCCGCAGGCCCTCGCCGCGTTCGCCGAGCGGGCCGGCAGCACGAACGTCGCCGGCTTCGTCTTCGTCGGCTACGCGATGTACATGTGGCTCTCGAGCTTGCTCTGGGGCTCGGGGACCGCGTTGCGTCAGGAACAAGTGCGCGGCTCGCTGGAGGCTGTGTTCGTCACGCCGGCATCGCGCCTCGTTCCTCTGTTCGGGCCGGGTGTCGCGACGCTCATCCCGATGGCTGCGACGTTCGTCGTGATGGGTGTCGCCCTCTGGCTGCTCTTCGGTGTGGTCCCGCCGCTAGCCGCGGTGCTGCAAGCGGCGGTCGTCGTCGTTCTGGGTGTCCCTGCCCTCTACGCGATCGGGGCTCTCTTCGCCGCGAGCGTGCTGCGATTCGGCGAGGTCGCCCCGATCGTCCAGCTGATCCGCGGGATGTTCGTCCTCGCCTGCGGCATCACGTTCCCAGTCGCGATGTTGCCTGTGTGGGCACAGGTGTGGGCCTGGCTCATGCCGCCGACCTACATCGTCGAGGACTTACGTCGCGTTCTCCTTCAGGGTGCCGGTCTCGGCGACGTGACATCCCACATCGCGATCGTGCTCGCGATCGCGATGCTCACGGCCCTGCTCGCGATCGCCGTCTTCCGTTTCCTCGAAACGAGCGCCCGACGTTCGGGCATGCTGAGCCGGTTCTAGATGGGTGACGTGAGGGCCGCTTTCGCGGTGGCGCGTAAGGACATCCGCAGCTTTTCGCGCTACCGCATCGCCGTCGCCGGCACGGTCTTCACGCCGCTCTACCAATACGTCATTCCTGCGTTCCTGTTCGGCGCAGCCTTCACCGTGGATGGGCGCCGACCGGGACTCTCGGCGACGCTTGGCACCGAGGACCTGCCGGGCTTCATCTTCCTCGGAGGCCTCGTGGGCGGCCTCATCGCGATCGCGTTCTGGGGGATCGCGTTCTCCCTGCGAAGCGAGATGGATATGGGGACGCTGGAGCCGTCGTGGCTGACACCGACGCGCCACGAGACCTTCATCATTGGACGCGCGCTCGGGGGCATGTTCTGGTTCGCGATCTCCCAGACCGTGCTCTTCGCATTCGGCATCTGGTTCCTCGGCCTTCAGCTTCGGGCCGAGATGCTCATCGCGCTGCCGGCCATCGGCCTCGCGGTCTTGGCGATGGTCGGGATCGCCTATCTGCTCGCGGCGGTCGTGCTAATCATCCGCGAGGCGAACTTCTTCGTGGATACGATGCAGTTCGTCGTCGGCACGATGTCGGGCGTCGCCTTCCCGGTGACCCTTCTCCCGGGCGTTCTGCAGCCGATCGCGCTCGCACTGCCGACGACATACGCGATCGACATCCTTCGCTCGCAGGCCCTCGGCTCACGGCCGCTGTTCGACCCGCGGCTGGAGTACCTCGTCCTGATCGCGCTCACCGGCTTGACCTATCCCCTCGGCCGGTGGGCGTTCGGCCGCGCCGAGCGAACGATGCGCCGCCGCGGCATGCTCGCCCAATATTGATTTAGTCTTTCCGCGATGAAGATCATCTGGCGCGCGCTCATCAACGCGGTCGCGATCGCGGTCGCGGCGTTCTTCGTTCCAGGGATCACTTACGGCACCACGGCGTATGGCTTCGGCGACGCTGACAAGTACATCTCGCTTCTCGCCACGGGCCTTGTCCTCGGCATCGTCAACGCGTTCATCCGGCCGATCATCGAGCTTTTGTCCGCGCCGATCACCTGTCTCACTCTCGGTCTCTTCCACTTCGTCATCGGTGCGCTGATGCTGTACGTCGTTTCGCTCGTGCCGATCCTCGGATTCCATCTTGATGGACCAATCGCCGCGTTCCTCGGTGCGATCGTGATCTCGGTCGTCGGCGTCGTCCTGTCGTGGATCCTGCCCGACTGACCTCAACAGGTCAGCCGGACTTCGTCGTCGTCACAGGGCTCTCCGGCTCGGGCAAATCGCAGGCTGTGAAGGTCCTCGAGGACCTCGGCTACTACACCCTCGACAACCTGCCCCCCGCGCTCATGGCATCGGCCATCGACGTCTCCCGAAAGGGCGGCAAAAAGAAGGTCGCGTTTGTGATCGATGCCCGGAGCGGTTCGCTCTTCGCGGACGCGAAGAAGGACCTCGAGGCGCTCGACAAGGCGGGCACTCCCGCGCACGTCCTGTTCTTCGACGCGTCCGACGACGTACTTCTTCGCCGTTACAGCGAGACCCGCCATCGCCATCCCGTCGACGCGCCCGGCGGCGTGCAGCCGTCGATCGACGAAGAACGCCGGATGCTCGTCGACGTTCGCGCAAGAGCCGACAAGGTGATCGACACGACGCACCTTTCGGTAAAAGACCTTCGCGACACGCTCCACTCCCTGTACGGGTCGGGAACGACCGGCATGCTCGTGCACGTCGCGAGCTTCGGCTACAAGTACGGACTGCCACCCGCGGCCGATCTCGTGTTCGACGTGCGCTTCATGGAAAACCCCTTCTACATCCCCGAGCTGCGCGACCTGAGCGGGCGCGACGAGGCGGTGCGCTCCTTCGTTCTCGGACACCCCGCGACGAAGGAGTTCCTCGCCCACGTGATCCCGTTCCTTCGCTTCGCCCTCCCGCGCTACGAGAACGAGAAGAAAGCGCGGCTCGGCTTGGCGTTCGGATGCACCGGCGGGCGCCACCGCTCGGTCGTCATCGCCGACGAGATCGCGCGCGTCACCCGCGAGTTCTGGCCGGGTGGGATCGAGGTCGAGCACCGCGACATCGATCGCCCCGAGGTACGTACGTGATGCGCGAGCGGATCGTGATCGGAAACTGGAAGATGAATCCGCCGACCATCGCCGACGCCGTCGAGCTCGCGCGCGCCGTCGCGGACCGAATGCCTCGCGGGGTCCACGTGGGCGTCGCGCCGCCGGCCGTCGCGCTGCCCGCGGTCGCCGACGCGCTCCGCGATGCGAACGTCGACGTTTACGCGCAGGACGTGCATTGGGAAGAGCGGGGAGCGTTCACCGGTCAGATCTCAGTGTCGATGGTCGGCGGCCTTGCGGAGGGAACGATCGTCGGGCACTCGGAGGTCCGTCGCGATCTTGGCGACACCGACGCCCGGGTCGCGAAAAAGCTCGCGCGAGCCGTTGCGGGCGGCCTTCGGCCGGTCCTCTGCGTCGGCGAAAGCGCGGCGGAGCACGCCGCCGGCGAGGCGACCGCGGTGGTCGCGCGCCAGATCGCCGCGGACGTCGCGCAAGCCGAGCGCAGGGGACTGGAGCGCCTGGTCATTGCGTACGAGCCGGTGTGGGCGATTGGCACGGGCAATCCCGCGACGGGTGAGCACGCCATGGCCGCGGCGCGCGCCATCCGCGCAGCGCTGAAACATGCGGGCCTCGACGCCGAGGCAATCCCGGTCCTCTATGGCGGGAGCGTGAGCGCGCGATCCGTCCGCGAATTCGCGGAAGCCGACGGGATCGATGGCGCCCTCGTGGGCGGCGCGTCGCTCGATCCGGACGAGTTCGCGGCAGTTGTCCGCGCGTTCGCTTGAGCGACGCGGCGAAGGCGTCATATCGACCGGTCGTCCTCTGCGTGCTCGACGGGTGGGGCCTTGCCCCGGATTCGCCATCGAACGCCGTGACCCGCGCGAAGACGCCGCGCCTGCGCGCGCTCACAGACGGGTACCCGCACGCGACCCTGCGCGCGAGCGGCCGCGACGTAGGTCTCCCGGACGGCGTCATGGGGAACAGCGAGGTCGGGCATCTCACGATGGGGGCGGGATACATCCAGTACCAGGAGCTCGTCCGTATCAACGATGCGATCGAGAAAGGGTCGTTCTTCGAGAACCCGGCTTTGCGTGCGGCATGCGCGGCCGTGCGCGCTAGGGGAACCCTCCACCTGATGGGGTTGATCTCGACCGGCGGCGTGCACGCTGACATGAAGCACCTGGCGGCGCTCGCGGAGCTCGCGCGGCGCGAGAAAGTTGAGAACGTCGTCGTGCACGCGTTTCTCGACGGCCGCGACATGCCGCCGCGAAGCGCACTCGAGCTGATCCCGCGCGTTCCGGCGCCCATCGCGACCGTGCACGGCCGCTACTACGCGATGGACCGCGACAAGCGGTGGGACCGCGTCG
>DATLPP010000047.1:0-5672 GCA_035535615.1 Candidatus Udaeobacter sp. | reverse complement strand
TTTCGGGCTTCGGGATCCTCGGGCCGAGGCTCGACCCAGACCCGGAAGCTGATCGCGATCTTCTTTCCATCCGGTGACCAGCTCGCCGCGCCCGCGTGACCGGAGAGCGACGTCAGCCGGCGTGGCTCTCCGCCGCGCGCCGACATGACGTACAGCTGGCGCTCGTCGCCGCCCCGATCCGACAGGAACGCGAGCTGCGCCCCGTCCGCAGACCACCGTGGCGCTGAGTCGCGCGTCGGCCCGCGAGTGAACTCAACCGGGGCGCCACCCTCCGTCGGCGCGACATGGATGGTCGAGCGATACTCGTCTTTCTCCGTGTCGATCCACATCACGACATACGCGACGCGCGCGCCGTCCGGCGAGATGTCGAGGTCGGGGATCGTCTTGAACGCGAGGAGGTCGGCGGCTTCCATGCGGTCCGAAAGACTACGCCTCCGATGACCGATCGTGCCTCATCCCGTAGCCAGTGGATCTTCTCGAAGACCGAGGCCGTCGCACCGAACGGAATGATCACGGCCGATCCGCTCGCGGCCGAGGCCGGCGTCGAGATCCTCCGCGAAGGCGGCAATGCGCTCGACGCGGCGCTCGCGACCGCGTTCGCGCTCGGCGTCACCTCGCCGATCGGAAGCGGGCTCGGCGGCATCGCGGGTTTCGTCGTGTGGCGCGAGGGAAAAGCGAGCGCGTTCGACGGCTCGACGCGCGCGCCGCTCGCGTCGCGACCCGGGATGTTCGAGCTCGTCGGCGGCGAGGCGCGTTCCGGTATGTACGGATGGCCCGCCGTGAAGAACGACGCCAACGTTGAAGGACCGCTCTCGGTCAGCGTGCCTGGTGCGGTCGCCGCGTACGAGCTCGCACACCGCCGACTCGGCAAGCTCCCATGGGCGAGGCTTTTCGAGCCCGCGATCAGGCTTGCGCGCGACGGCATCGTGATGGATTGGTACGGCACGCTCGTTTTTGGAACCTCCGCGGTCCGGCTTCACAAGAACGCGGAGGCGAAGCGCGTGTACTACCGCGAAGGAGGCGCGCCGTACCGCCCGCCGACGGGCTTCGAGCTGGCGGACCGTCTGTTGCAGCCCGAGCTCGCGCGATCTTTGGAAGCGATCGCGCGCGGCGGCGCGAAGGTCCTGTACCAGGGCGAGCTCGCCGCCGCCATCGCCGACGACATACGCGCGCTCGGAGGCATCCTGTCCCGCGATGATTTCGCGTCGTACGAGGCCGGCGCGCCGCCGCCGCAGACCGTCGACTACCGCGGAGATCGCGTGGTCACCCTCCCCGGCCTCACCGGCGGACCGACCGTCGCCCGTGCGCTCGGACTCCTGGACCGCGATGACCTGCGCACGCACCCGCAGCTCGGTGCGCAGAGTCTGCATCGGATCGCGGTCGCCGTTCGCGCGGCATTCGCCGAACGCCTGGGGTCGATGGCCGACATGCCGAACACGACTCACGTGAATGCGGTCGATCGAGACCGCATGTGCGTCGCGCTGACCGCGACCCTCGGTGGCGGCTTCGGTTCGGCGGTAATGATCAAAGGCACCGGGATCATCCTCACGAACGGGACGTACTGGTTCGATCCGCGGCCGGGGCGCCCCAACTCGATCGCGCCCGGCAAGCGCGTTCTCTGGGCGGGCGCGCCGACGATCGTCCTACGCGGTGGCGAACCTTTCCTTGTCTGCGGCGCGCCGGGGGGACGCAAGATCATGAGCGCCGTGGTGCAGACGGTCGTGAACGCCATCGATTACGGCGACGGGCCGCAGGTCGCGACGAGCCGGCCGCGCATCCACGACGAGGGCGAGAAGCTCCAGATCGACTCGCGCATTCCCGAGGACGTACGTAACGCGCTCGGTGTGATGGGCCATGACATCGATGTCAAAGTCGAGGACGTGATGGCCACGAACTTCGCGCGCCCCGGCGCGATCCAGGTCGATGGGCAGGACCTCAGGGGCGGAGTTGAGGGGACCAAGATCGGGATCGCGCTCGGATACTGATCCGTCACAAGTCGGGTTAAACGCGGACCTAGCATCCGCGAGGTGTTTCGCCGTCCGCTCCTGATCCTCGCGTTGGTCCTGGCGGCAGGCTGCTCGTCGCCGGCCGCGTCGGTCTCACCGTCGCCCACTCCTACGCCGGCTCCCACACCATCGCCGTCGCCGGCAAAGAGCGCACCGCCAGCGGGGTGGACGACCGTTGCGCGCACGTCTGATGGCTTCAGCATCTCGATCCCGCCATCATGGCGCGCGATCGACCTCGATCCGCAGACGATGAACTCGGCGTTCAAGACGATGGTCGACCAGAACCCGGCCTTTGGCCAGACGTACTCGGTCGAGCAGATGCAGACGCTCGTTCAACAGGGCATCAAGATGATGGCCTTCGACTTCGGGAGCGGCGGTCATACGAACCTCAACGTGCTGCAGCAGACGCTTCCATCTGAGATGAGCGCGAGCGTCTTCTCGCAGCTCGCGGCCTCGCAGGTGGAGGTCCAGCTCAATATCGCGACGCCGAAGAACGAGCCCGCGATCGTTGGCAACCTCGATGCGCGAGTCGTGAAGTACGACCTCGCTCTTCAGACGCCGAATGGGTTGTTCAACGCGTCGTTCTCCCAGTACATCGCGATCCACGGAAAAGACGCGTACATCATCACGTTCACCAACCGAGCCGAAGACGCCGCGGGCAACCGCGCGCTCTTCGATCAGATCGCCGCGACCTTCGACCTGTCGCCGTAAGAGGATCGGGATCGCGCCCGGTTTCTAGGCCGAGCACGACCCCATTCGCTGGCTAGGGAACCGTCGGACGCTGGCCCGCGTTCTCCTGGGCTTCGCGCTCCGCGCTCTCGCCGGCCTCGTGTGCCGGATCCTCGTTCGAGACGAAGACGCCCGGCGATGCCGAGGCGTCCGCGCGGGTGTTGACGTTCGTCGTCGTGGTCGCGGCGTTCGCGCTCGAGCCCGTGCCCGCGGTGAAGGCGGCGCCGAGCGCCACGCCCGCGAGCATCGAGCATCCTGCGAGTACGCCGATCACGGCTTTTCGTGTGTCCATTTCGTTCTCCTTTCTTCGCCCTTGGGGGCTACCTCACCGTGCGCTGGCGCCGCCGCGCGAGCATGAGAGGACGCTGAAAGGCGGATATGAATCGTCGAGGGACGGGCCCGTTATGGCACTCCCGCTAGGCTGTCGGCGAATGGCACGATTCGTCGTCGAGGGCGGGACGCCTTTACGCGGTGAGATCACTCCCGCAGGCAACAAGAACGAAGCGCTTCCGCTCATCGCCGCAAGCCTTCTGACTGATGACCCGGTCACGCTCCACAACGTCCCCCGCATTCGCGACGTCCGTGGGATGCTCGAGGTCGTGAGCGCGCTCGGCGCGAAGGTCGAAGAGCTAGACGACCGCACCGTCCGCATCACCGGGGAGCTCAAGACCATGGATGTGCCCAGCGCACTGGCCCGTGAGATCCGCACCTCGCTGCTTTTCGCGGGCCCGCTCCTCGCGCGCTACAAGAAGGTGAAGCTCGGCCTGCCCGGCGGCGACGTCCTCGGGCGGCGCCGCAACGACACGCACTTTTTGGCGCTCCGCGCGTTCGGAGCCGAGCTCGACGTATCCCCTGGTGGGTACGGCCTGCACACGAGCGGGCTCAAAGGAGCGGACGTGCTCCTGGACGAGCCGTCGGTCACAGCAACCGAAAACGCGCTGATGGCCGCCGTCCTCGCGCCGGGCCGCACGGTCATCCGCAACGCGGCGAGCGAGCCGCACGTGCAGCAGCTCGGCATCGCGCTCATGAAGATGGGTGCGCGGATGGTCGGGATCGGCACGAACACGATCACCATCGACGGCGTCGAGCGGCTCAAGGGGATCGAGCACACGATCCTCAGCGATCACATGGAAGTTGGCTCGCTCATCGGCGCCGCCGCGATGACCCACGGCGAGATCACCATCAAGAACGCCGTGCCGCAGTACCTCCGAATGACGCGAATGGTCTTCAAGCGCCTCGGGGTCGAGACCGAGGAGCGCGGCGACGACCTCCTGGTGAAAGCATCCGGCCGACTTGTGATCGAGCACGACCTCGGGGGCGCCATCCCGAAGGTGCAGTCGCAGGTGTGGCCGGGATTCCCCTCGGACCTCACGAGCATCGCGACCGCCGTGGCGACGCAGGCCGAGGGCACGGTGCTCATACACGAGTGGATGTATCCCGGCCGGATGTACTGGGTCGGATCCCTCGAGAGCATGGGTGCCCGGATCGTCCTCTGCGACCCGCATCGGGTGGTGGTCGTCGGCCCCTCGCAGCTGTACGGGTCGGATCTGCGCAGCCCGGATATCCGCGCCGGGATGGCGCTCCTCGCCGCAACGCTCTCCGCAAAGGGCACGAGCACGATGAACAACGTCGAGCAGATCGATCGCGGCTACGAGGAGCTCGACAAGAGGCTGCGCGCGCTCGGGGCCAAGATCGAACGCGCGGCGTGACCTCGTTCGCGACCCATCTCGAATGCTCCCGCTGCCAGGAAGACTTCCCCGTCGACCAGATCCAGCAGGTCTGCAAATCGGATGGGGGCCCGCTTCTCGTCCGCTACGACCTTGGGCGCGTGCGCGACTCGGTCACCAAGGAGACGCTCCGTGACAGGCCCGAGACGCTCTGGCGTTATCGCGAGCTCCTGCCATACGAGGACGCCAAGAACGCGGTGAGCCTCGGCGAACTGAACACGCCGCTCCTCGAAGCGCCGTCGCTCGGCGAGGAGCTCGGCATTCCGAAGCTGCGGGTGAAGGACGAGGGTCTTCTCCCTACCGGAACGTTCAAGGCGCGAGGCGCCGCTGTCGGCGTGACGCGAGCGGCGGAGCTCGGCGTCAAGACGCTCGCGCTGCCGACCGCCGGAAACGCGGGCGCGGCGTGGGCCGCGTACGGTGCGCGCGCCGGGATTCGGGTCGTAGTCGTCATGCCCGAGACGACACCCGACGTGATCATCCGCGAGACATCCGCGTACGGCGCCGATGTCTACCTTGTCTCTGGGTCGATCGCCGACGCGGGCGCGGTCGTGAAGAAGGTCTGCGCAGCTCGCGGCTGGTACGACGCATCGACGCTCCGCGAGCCCTATCGCATCGAGGGAAAGAAGACGATGGGCTTCGAGCTCGCGGAGCAGCTGGGCTGGCGACTGCCCGACGTGATCGTGTATCCGACGGGTGGGGGAGTGGGCCTGATCGGGATGTGGAAAGCCTTCGACGAGCTTCGGGCGATCGGCTGGCTCGACCAGAAGCGCCCGCGTTTCGTCGCGGTGCAGGCCGAGGGCTGCGCGCCGATCGTCCGGGCATTCATCGACGGCCGGAACGAGTCCGAGCCGTGGCCTGATCCGCGCACCTTTGCCGCGGGCATCCGCGTCCCGAAAGCTCTCGGCGACTTCATCGTGCTCAAGGCGTTGCGCGAATCGGGAGGGACCGCCGTCGCGGTCACCGAGACCGAGATCGCCGAATCGATGCGCGCGGCAGGCGGGGCCGAAGGGATGCTCGTGTGCCCCGAGGGCGGCGCGGCGATCGCGGGAACGAAGAAGCTGCGCCGCGATGGCTGGATCCGTGAGCACGAGGAGGTCGTCATCTTCAACACCGGCACGGGACTGAAGTACGCCGAGTTCCTTCAGGGCGACGACCCGCGCCATCTCGAGGCGAATGAACTCCCGAGGAATGGGACGGCGGCTAGCATCAC
>DATLPP010000046.1:0-6520 GCA_035535615.1 Candidatus Udaeobacter sp. | reverse complement strand
CGGGTGTCGTGATCTCCAACCTCGCGCTTTTCGCGGCGCTCGTCTACCTCGCGCGATCGGTGATGCTCGATCACGACGCGAAGACGGCGACGCGAGCGGCCGTGTACCTCCTGGTGTTCCCCACGACCGTGTTCCTCTCCGTCGTGTACGCCGAGTCGCTCTTCCTTCTCCTTGCCATCGCCGCGATGTATCACGCGCGCCGCCGGGACTGGCTTCTCGCCGGGGCGCTCGCCGCGCTCGCCGCGCTGACGCGGCCGTTCGGCGCGGTCGTCGCGTTGCCGATCGCGATCGAGGCGCTCCGTCGCCCGATCGCGTTCCGCGGGCTCGCGGCGACGCTTCTCGCGCCGGCCGCGTTCTTCGCGTGGCTCGCGGTCCTCTGGCTGATCACGGGTGACTCACGCGCTCTCCTCACGGCCCAGGCGCAGTGGGGCGGTCGGCCCGGCCTTTCGCTGCAGGCATTCGCCGACCTCTTCGATCCGGCGGTCTACAGCTTTCCGTACTTCGTCATCGCGTTCACCGTCCTGATCGGAGCGCTCGCCGTGGTCTCCTGGCGAGTGCTGCGGCCGAGCCTCGCCGCGTATGCGACAGCGGTCTTCCTCGTCGCGATCTCGACCGGGTCGCTCACCTCGGCGCCTCGCTACTACCTGGCGGTCTTCCCCGCCTTCATCGCGCTCGCGGTGATCGCACCTGCCTGGCTCGGGCGTGCATACGTGGCGCTCGGCGTGACGATCGGGATGTTGCTCACGGCGATGTTCGCGCAGTGGTACTGGATAGGCTGATCGATGTGCCTTCGGGCGCGGGCCACGGGCCGAGCCGTCGCAGCGCGAACACGGTGAGCGCAGCGGTCGTGAGAGTGACGAGAACGTGGGCTGCGAGCGGGGCGCCGAAAAGAGACAGGACCGTCAGGACCCACGGGAGAACGAGCGCGATACCGATCACGACACCGAGCACCGCTGAGCGGAGCCGGCCCTCCACGATCCTCGCGAGGGCGAGGGCGCTCGCCCAGCAGACCGCGAGGGCGACCTCGTCGTGCGGTCGCGCGTAGGGAGTCACGAGGAACGACGACGCCGCGAGAACGGCGACGAGCTCTCGATGACGGAACTGGCGGCGCGGGAGCACCGCCACGAACAAAACGAGCGTCGCCACGGCCGCGGCGACTCCGACCGCTGAGGGGAGGCCGAGGACGATCGCGAGCGCCGAGAGCGTGCCGAGGTCGCGATCGGCGAGCAGCTGCTGACCGAAGATCACGCGGAGAACGTCGACCGGCCAGGTCGGCACCAGGGCGAGGCTGACGAGGAGGATCGCCACGCCGAACAAAACGACATACGTCGCGAACCTTCGCGACCGGAAGAGCGGCACGCCCAGCAGCGCGATGACCACGATGTTCGGCTTGATCAATAGGAGGCACCAGGCGGCCGCGCCGGCTCGCACGCGTCCGCGCTCCAGAGAAAGCGCGAGCGCCGCAAGGCCCACGAAAACGATGGGGCCGAGCTGCGCGTTGGCGATCGCGCTGAAGGCGGGCTGTGACCAGAGCAGGATCGGCAGGAGCAGCTTCGTTCCGCCGAGCATCGGCCAGGCGCGCGCGAGCATCGCGACGCCACCGACAAGCGACACGAAGAGCACCACCTCCCACGCGCCGAGGGCGGCGGGCTCCGTCAGGACGGACAGCGGCGCCATCGCCATCGCGGTCCATAGCGGATACGCGAACGTGTCGGGACATGGGGGAAGTCGCGTTGGATCCTGCTTCGTGGCGGTCGCCCATATCGCGGGGTCATACGGATCGAGCCCGCCGCGGACGAGGCGGCCGGCCTCGTAGAAGCAGCGGAAGTCGGAGAGCTCGGCGTCCCGGACGGTGACGGCCGCCCGCCCCGCGAGCAGGAGGACCGCTGAGGCGACGAGTACGACGAAGAGGACGTTCGACGGTCGAAGCCGCACCGCTCTATGCCGTACGCGTCGGAGTGCGGACCAGCGGGAGGCGCACGGAAGCTGGACGCACGAGCGTCAGGACCGCGGTCGCGCAGAGAAGCATCACGCCTAGGAAGTGCCAGAGGATCGGCACGAGCGTGCCGGTTTGCTGTGGCTCCATGAGCACCCAAGACAGCACGACGGCGCCGATAACGACCGCGCGCTCCACCGATCGCGGAGTGGTCGACGCTCGCTGGAGCGTGTCGGACACGAGAGGAAGCGACAGGATGAGGAAGGTCGTCCAGAAGTAGCCGAACGGAGCGAGGTATCCGGCGGTCGCCAATGTGAGGGCATGCCACGTGTTCTCGCGTGCTGGGTCGCGGCGCGCGGCAACACCCGCGAGGAGGGCGAGGAGCGCCGCGGCCCCTGCGAGGACGAGCGGGAACCACTCCGACCAGAAGAGGGCGGCGAGCTCGGGCGGGCCGGGCCGCGCGATGTGCGCGTAGACCCAGTCCTGCTCGAGGAGACGCGGCGCGAAGCGGACGTACTCCGCCGTGCGATCGGGCATGAGGAGCGCGCCGGCCGCCAGAGCCGCCGCGCCGATGACCCCGCCGACGAGCACCGGCCGCCAGCGTCCCGAGGCCACATAGAAGAGGAGAAGGGTCAGGGGCAGGAACTTGAGCCCGACGGCGGCCGCGAGAAGGATGCCCGCCGGGATGGCCCGATCGCGCAGACGCCATGCGGCGAGCGCCAGAGCGAGCGAGATGAGGTTCACGTTGCCGAGAGTCACCTCGAGGACCAGCCCGAGGAAGAAGACGTAGCCGGCGGCCGCCCACGGACGCCACGATGCTGGAAGAGGACGGATCAGTGCGACGCCGACGGCCGCCGCGATCGCGAGCTGAATGCCGATCCAGATCGTCAGCGCGTCGGCATACGGTAGAAGCGCGAACGGCACGAACACGATGGCGACGATCGGAAAATATCGAAACTCGTCGGGCAACCCGAGGATCGTCCTAGCGTCGGGATACAGGGGCGCGCCGCTCAACAGGTTTCGCCCGGCGAGCCAGTACGCGTGAAAGTCGTATCCGGCGGGTAGCGCGCTCGCGACGATGACCGCGGCGAGCGATGCGAACACCAGCACGACAACGCCGGCGGCCCAGACGAAGCGTTGCCGGCTCAACTTTGTCGATGCCATCGAGCTACGGGCCAAGGTGGCCGACGAAGAATTCGAGCGTCTCGCGAATGATCTCTCGCGACCGGTCGTCATTGTCGCGCGTGTCGAAGCCGTGCTGCCCAGTCGGATGATCGAGCACCGTGAGCTCGACACCTCGCTCTCGAGCTATCCGCACGAACGTGTCGGTGCCCTCGAGAAGGGCGACATGGTCGCGGCCCGCGGGCGCGAGCAAGAGCGGCGGTAGCGGTGTCGCGTCGTCGAGCGCCGTCACGCAGGACCATCTCCGGACGCTCTCGTCCGTCGCCCACGGCAGAGTTGCGCGGAGCGGCGCCATGTCCCAAATCGTGTAAAACCCAGCCGCGCAGCGCAGCCATTCAGGGCGCCGCAAGAGGAGGGGCGCGAGACCGAACGGCCCGCCTGCCGAGAAGACCCAAACGCCTGCCCGATCGGCATCAATCCGGAAATCTCGGCTGCGCCCTCGGACGAAGTCGATCGCGGCTTGAACGTCGGCCGCGACCTCGATCGGCGCGAGGCGGTTCGACGAGCGGTGATTGAACGGGACTCCCGCGAGCCCGTGCGCGGCGAGATGCTCGCCGTACGACCGAAAGACGCCCCAGTCCTTCGCTGTGGCGATGATCTCTTCCGGCGCGTCGCCGTTGACGAGAAACACGACGGGGCTCGCTCCGTGAGTGGATGGAGGCAGGTAGACGTCGAGCTTGAGCACGCGGTCGCCGTCGGTCCGGTAGACGAGGTCGCGCTCGACGAGGGCGCCGGCGGGCGGCGCGAGGACGGTCGGGGCAGCGAGGACTTCGGGATCAAGCGCCATCAAGAGTTCTCGCCGTGGTACCTGCCCTTGTATCCCTCCGCGGTCGCGGCCGAGAGCCGGAAGAACACGAGCTGCGCCACCCGCGCGCCGCGCTGCAGCCGGTAGCCGCGCGAGTTGAGCACCGCGAGCAGGCCTTCGCCTCGCCCGGAATATCCCGCGTCCCAGACCGCGCCGTGGATCGCGACACCCGAGCGCAGCAGGCTCGACCGCGGACGCGAGAGCGCCATGAGGTCTGTCGGAATGTTCACCTTCTCGCGGTACGTGATGACGTAGGCCCCGCGGTGCAGATCCCACCAACCGTCTTTATCCGCCTGCACGTCTTCGCGCGCGGCGGGTTCGCGGACGTTGTCGGCGGCCCCGAGCAGGCCCGGCGAGGTGAGCCGCTGCACCCGCTCGACGCGCAGATCGACCCCGTTTGGCTGGAGCTGCAGGTGGAGGTCGGCGTCCTCGATCAGCGGCGGCGTCGCGGCCAGGGCCGCGCGGAGCTCTTCGCGGGAGAGGACGGTCACGCGGGGATGCTAGACGCGGATGACAGAATCGCGCGGTGCATGCGGGTGCCAAGACCGTCGCAGGATCGAAGACCGTGATGTCGCGCACCATGCTGCCGTCCGACGCGAACCCCTACGGCAACGTCCACGGCGGCGAGGTCATGAAGCTCATCGACGCGGTCGCCGGGGCGGCCGCGACCAGACACGCTCGCGCCCGCGTGGTCACGGCGCGCATCGACGAGCTCTCCTTCCTCGCCCCGGTCTATGTCGGACATCTCGTGACCGCGAAGGCGTCGGTGAACCACGTTGGAAAGACGAGCATGGAAATCGGCGTGCGCGTCGAGGCGGAGGACATGCTCACCGGCAACGTGGTCCACGTCGCCTCGGCCTATCTCGTCTTCGTCGCGACCGACGAACGCGGGAAGCCCGTGCCCCTCCCGCCACTCCTGGCCGAGACCGACGACGAGCGACGTCGGATGAAGGCCGCGGAGACACGGCGGTCGTTACGGCTGCATAGACCGCGGACGGCATAGACTCCCGCCTTACCGCTGGGGAGGTGCACATGCGAAACGCCCTTCGCTACTTCGCTCCACTCGTCGCGGCTCTCGTCGTGACCGCGGCGTGCAATGCGCCGCGTGCGGCGTCGACTCCGACGCCGTCGGCGACGGGAACCCCGAACTTCACGGGCAAGACGCTGAACATCGTCACCGGTGGCACGGGCGCCGTCTACATCGTGTACGGCGCCGGGCTCGCCGAGCTCCTGAACAAGAAGCTCGGCACCGCGGCGAGCGCGCAGTCGACCACCGCGTCCGTCGACAACATGAAGCTCATCCGCGACGGGAAAGCGGACGTCGCGTTCACGCTCGCCGACACGGCCTTCGACGCGGTCAATGGGAAGGGATCGTTCGCGTCGCCCGAAAAGCCATCGGACGCGAAGGCGCTCGCGGTCCTGTACACCAACCTCACGCATCTGGTGGTCAAGGAGTCCGGCGGCATCAACACCGTCCCCGATCTCAAGGGCAAGCGCGTGTCGATGGGATCGGCGGGCAGCGGCACGGAGATCATCGCCAACCGCACGCTCGAGGCGTACGGCCTGGACCCAGCCGCCGACATTTCGCGCGAGCGGCTCGGCGCACTGGATTCAGCGAACGCGCTCCGTGACGGCAAGATCGACGCGTTCTTCTTCTCCGGCGGCCTGCCCGTCCCAGCGGTCCTCGACCTCGCAACCGGCACGAAGATCAAGATGCTCGACCTGGCCGACAGCATCTCGAAGATGAGCGCCAAATACGGCAACTTCTACTTCCCGATCAAGATCCCGAAGACCACGTACAACACGGCGGCCGACGTCACCGTGTCGGGCGTCGCGAACCTCCTGGTCGTGCCATCGAGCTTCGACCCCGCGCTCGCGCAGGCGATCCTCGCGACGATGTTCGACAACAAGGCTGACCTCGTAAAGGTTCACACCGCCGCGAACGATCTGACGCTGGAGTCTGCCGTGGTGGGCTCACCCATCGACTATCACCAGGGCGCGATCGACTTCTATAAGTCGAAGGGTGTCTGGAAAAAATAGCGCTTTCGTCGCGCTCAGCGCGGCGATTCTGACGGCCGCGGGGGTGGCGCTCGCCACCCCCGTGTCTGTCCTCACCGTGAGCGACGGTGCGAGCGAATTCGTCGGCACGCTTGACCGCGATGAAACCCTTCGGTACTCGTACCGGCAGTCGATCTATCAAGTGACCGTGCTCGAGGAGCTTGCGCGCGAAGGGACCGGCCTGCGCATCCAGCGCGTGCGGTCGAGCGACATCCGCTCGGTCGAGTACTTCGGCTGGAAGGGCGAGCCCGAGCAGGCCGATGGCCTCTGGACGGAGGAATCACCGCGTAGCGTCGCCGTCGACCCCCAGCTCGTCATTCGGATCACACCCGCCGGGGAGCAGGCGCTTTCGACGTCCCGGTGGCGGGTCGACCTCCGGCCACGCTTCGGCGAGACCGTCATCCGCGTTCGTGCCGAGGACCGTCCCTGGCTCGTCGCGATGCTCGAGGGCGCCCGATGACCGAGCGCGGGTCCGAGCCGGAGGTCATCGCGCGGCCGGACCTCGAGGCGGTGCTCGCCGACGACAAAACCAAGGAGCT
>DATLPP010000045.1:0-6114 GCA_035535615.1 Candidatus Udaeobacter sp. | reverse complement strand
TACGATCAGAAGCCGGAGATGAGCGCGGCCGGCGTGGCCGCGGGCCTCGTCAAGGCGATCCACGGGGGCCGGTATGACTTCGCGATCGTGAACCTCGCGAACCCGGACATGGTGGGCCACACCGGAGACTTCAACGCGACGCTGAAGGCGATGGAGGCCACCGATGCCGCGGTCGGCCAGATGGTCGACGCGACCCTCGCCGCCGGCGGCTGCATGCTCCTCACCGCCGATCACGGCAACGCGGAAGAGATGGCGTTTCCGAACGGTGAGCCGAACACGCAGCACAGCACGAATCCGGTGCCCGTCGTCTTCATCGCGAAGGACGCGACCCGTTTCGCGCTGCACGACGGCGGACTCGTCGACGTGGCGCCGACCCTCCTGAGCCTGCTCGGACTCCCCATTCCCGCGCGCATGACCGGGCGAAGCCTTCTGGATCCGCTGGGCAGGACGTAATGCGCTCGCGCGCGACCGTCGCATGGATCTCGTATCTCGTCCCCGCCGCCGCGCTTGCGCTGTACGCGCTCGCGCAGTGGCTCTCCGCGCTCGTCAATCGCGTCCCGGTCCTCTACGGCGAAGGCGCCGTCGCCAACGCGGCGCGGCTCGCGCGTGACGGCACCGCGTACCTCGATCCGGACGCATCGCGTTTCGTCGCGGCGAATTACCCGCCGCTCTACTTCCACCTGGCCTCGATCGTGGATCCGTTCATCACCGGGCGTGCGGCGAGCATCGCGGCGACGCTCGCGGTGGCGGCCATGGTGTTCGTGAGCGCACGGTCCGCCGGGCGCCTTGCCGCGGCCGCGCTCGCGACGGGATGGCTCGCGCTCGCGCCGGTGATGATCTGGGGACCGGCGCTGAAACCCGATCTCGTTGCCCTCGCGTTGACGGCGCTCGCCGTGGTCTTGCTTGACCGACGCCGGGAGCTTGCGCCGATCGCGGGGTTCGCGCTTATATTCGCGGCCCTCGCGAAGCCCACAGCGCTGCTGCCGGCGGCGGCGCTCGTGACGTGGCTCGCGTGGTCGGATCGGCCGACGCTCGTTCGGTGCGGCTTCGGTGCGGCGGTCGCCGTCGTCGCGGCGGCGGTCACGGTGTATCTCGATTCGGTACCCGATGTGTGGCGCCACGTGGTGACGTGGAACGCCCTGTCGTGGTCCATCGACCAGGCCGTCTCGATCGCCTTCATCGGGCTGCTCGTGATCGGTGCGCCCGTCGCCGTCGCCGCGCTCACTCGCGGCGTCGGTGGTGCGCGGGCCGCGTACTTCGCGGGCGCACTCGCGATCGTCGTTCTCGGCGGACGCGAGGGCGCGACCATCAACTACCTCCTCGACCTCACGGTCGCGACAGCCCTATCGCTCGCCGCGGCCGCGCCACGGCTGCGCGCCGGCGCTCTCTTTCCCGTGCTCGCGCTCGCTCAGCTGGTGCTCGCGACCGCGATCGTCGACCCACTCCGCGTCGTGCCGGGACGCGTGCCACTGACGGGCGCATGGGGGGACGCGTCGCGCGGCACGATCATCGCGTCCGAGATCGCGAGCGGTGAACCCCTTCTCGTCGAGGACTCGGGTCTCCTGGTCGCTCGCGGGGCGGCACCGACGGTGGACGATCTCTTTCTCTGGTCGCGGCTCGTGGAGCGCGGGACGATCGATGCGTTGCCGATCCTGAGTCAGGTGGCGAGCGCTCGCTTCCGAGCCGTCGTCAGCGAGGCCGACCTCGAACATCTCGACGCGGCGCCAGCCTTCGAGCGCCAGCGGTGGACAGCGGTGCTCGCGCGCGCCGTCGTGGAGCGTTATCGGCTGGATCGCCACGAGGGCCCGCTCTGGATCTACGTGGCCCGCTGACCACTTACACTGAGGTCATCCATGGACGCCCTCCAGATAAGTCAGATCGTCATTGCCATCGCGGTCGCGACCTCGATCCTGCTGCAGGCCCGGGGCACCGGACTCTCCTCCACGTTCGGCGGTGAGTCGACCGCGTACCGCAGCCGCCGAGGGCTCGAGCGAACTCTCTTTCGGTTGACGATCGTCCTGATCCTTTTCTTCGTCGCGATATCGCTCTGGGGCGCGCGGCAGGCAACCACCGGCTAGGTGACCGGGCGCGACAAGTTCATCGTTGTCGCTCTCATAGGCCTCATGGTCGTTGCGAGCGTCGCGGCGATCGCGGCGGACCAGAATCCGGCGGGCGGCGATCCCGCGTATGGCGGCACCTACGTCGAGGGAGTCGCCGGCGTTCCGCAGTACCTGAATCCGGTCATCGCGGCGACGGATGTCGATGAAGATGTCTCGCGCCTCGCGTTCAGCGGGCTGACGAGGTACGACCAGACCGGCGCGATCGTCCCGGACCTGGCGTCGACATTCCACACCGAGAGCGACGGACGGATCTGGACGTTCGAGATACGCGAGGACGCGACATGGCACGACGGCCAACCCGTCACCGCCGATGACGTCGTATTCACCGTCAAGCTGCTCCAGGACCGCGGGTATGTCGGCCCGTACAGCGACGCGTTCCGGGGCGTCACCGTCGAACGGATCGCGCCTCGCACCGTCCGCTTCACGCTGCCCGACGTGTACGGTCCGTTCGCCGACAGCACGACCGTGCCGCTCCTTCCGTATCACCTCCTCGGGAACGTGCCGTACGCGGAGCTCTCGCGGCAGCCGTTCAACGCAAATCCCATCGGCACCGGACCGTTCCGCGTCAGCGAGGTCGACGCGCGCCAGATCGTGCTCCTGCGCAATGACGACTTCTATCGCACCCGTCCCGCGCGGGCGAGGCCGTACCTCGACAAGGTGATCCTCCGGTTCTATCCCGATCCCACCGAGGCGTTGCTCGCGCTCTCTCGCGGCGAGATCGACGGCGTTGGCGGGCTCTCCAGCCTGGATGCGGAACGCGCGCGCTCGCTCAAGGGCGCCGTCTTGTACAGCCTTCCGACCGACAACTTCGTGTCGCTCTTCCTGAACGTCCGTCCCGACCGCGTCGTCTTTCGTGATCGCGCGGTCCGGCAGGCGATCGCGACGGCCATCGATCGCGGCCGCGTCTTGCGCCTCGCGGCGGACGGGCGCGGGACCGTCGCCGATGAGTTCGTGCCTTCGAGCTCGTGGGCCTACGTGAAGGACGTCACGAAATACACGTTCTCCACCGAAGAGGCCAACGCGCTACTCGATCAGGCTGATTGGAAGGACCACGACGGCGACGGCATCCGCGACAAGGGCGGGCAGAAGCTCGCGTTCACGATTTCGACCTCGGACGAGCCGGCACGCACCGCCGCCGCAACCCAGATCCAGCGCGACCTCAACGCCGTGGGGATGACCGTCACGGTGAGATCGATGCCGTTCGGCCAGCTGGTCGACAGCGTCGCGCGGCAGCGGTCCTTTGACGCACTGCTCGTCGAGATCGCCGTGTCCGGAGACCCCGACCCGTACACCTTCTTCCACTCGACCGAGGTGAACGATCCGGGGCACAACTTCTCCGGCTTCTCGACGTTGCCGATCGACCGGAACCTCGAAGCCGCGCGCCGAACCTTCGACGAGGCCGCGCGCCGCGAGCTGTACGCGCCCGTGTTCCAGGCGATATCGAAAGAGGTCCCGGTCGTGTTCCTTTATTTCAGCGACTACCTCTACGCGCAGAGCCGGCAGGTGCAGGGACTCCGCATCGCTCCGCTGACCGACCCGCGCGAGCGTTTTTGGAACGTCGAAGACTGGTATGTGAAGACACGGCCTCAGCGATGACGAGCTGTCGTCATTTTTGACGACAGCTCCGAACGCGTCGTCGTCATTTTTGACGACAGCAGTGACGCATTTTCACGGCTTCACACGACGTCCGACTCATGCGTAGATGCGCCTGTGGGAAAAGACTGGGCGAAGGGCCTTACCGCGGCGACCGACCCTCGTGTCGCGAGAGCAGCCGCGGCCCATCGCGGGAAGATCTACCAGCGCCGGACCCCGTTCGAGGAGTGTCGGTGGCGGTTCGCCGGCCGCACAACCCTTCCGCTCGCATGGTCCAACGAGATGGCCTACATCGTGGGGCTCACGGCGACCGACGGCTGCCTCATCACTGGAAGACGGGTGATCAACTTCAAGTCCGAGGATCGCCAACTGGTCCAGACCTATCTAAGCGTGCTCGGCCGTACCAACCGCATCCGCAGAGAGAAAACTCATACGCCGGATGGAGTGGTTTTTACGACCCAGTTTGGGGACTCGCGGTTGTACGAATGGTTTCGCTCGACCGGCCTGACGCCACGGAAGAGCCTGACGCTTGGCTCGATCCGCGCACCGTCGCAGTTCATAATCCCGTTGGCCCGAGGATTGATGGATGGTGACGGAAGTATCGCCAACTTCGTCCATGCGCCCACGGTCATGACCTATCCGGCTTACCGCTATGAACGGCTCATCGTGAGCTTCAACTCAGCAAGTAGGGAACACCTCGACTGGCTTCGCGCACAGCTTTCGGAAGTCATCGGGGAGACCGGAAGTCTTAACGTCCGCCACATCAGAAATCGTCATGACATGTTTAGGCTTCAATACGGAAAATACGCGACCGTGAGGCTGCTTCGTCTCTTCTACGCCGATCCAACCGCACCTCGACTACTCCGCAAGTGGCGCATCTGGAAGGCGTATGCCGAGCGAACTTCGATCGCCGAGTGCGAAAGCGATTGATAGAATTCGTGGTCTCGCCGAAGTGGTGAAACGGTAAACACAGCAGCTCCAGGGGCTGCCGCCTGCAAGGGCTTGGGGGTTCGATTCCCCCCTTCGGCACCGCAATCCTTCATCGCGCCGAATCCGTACCATCGCCACGATGCGTCGCACGGCCGATGTGGTCATCGTTGGTGGCGGGATCATCGGCGCCTCGATCGCGTACCACCTCACAAAGAAAGGTGTGCGCGACATCCTCGTGCTCGAGCGCGATCGCCTCGGCTCCGGATCGACGGGCAAGAACGCAGGTGGCATCCGTCTTCAGTTCTCGAGCGAGATCAACGTCAAGCTCTCGCAGCGCTCACTCCCACACATCGAGCGGTTCGCGGACGAGATCGGGACCGACCCGCATTTCCATCAAGTCGGCTACCTCTTCCTCATCACCGAGGATCGCGACATCGAAGCGTTCGAGCGTTCGCTCGCGATGTGGTCGCGCCTCGGCGTTCCCGCCCGGCGCGTCACGGCCGCCGAGGCCAAGGCCCTCTTCAAGCACGCGCGAACCGACGACGTTCGATTCGGGACCTTCTGCGCGAAGGATGGTTACGCGGATCCGTCGAGCATGCTGAACGGATACGTCGCACGCGCGCGCGAGGCCGGCGTGAGGTTCGCGGAGGACTCGCCGGTCACGGCGATCTCCTGCACGAGCGGCCGCGTCGCCAGCGTGCGCTCGAAAGACGAGGAGATCTCCGCTCGCACCGTGATCAACGCGGCCGGCCCGTGGGCGGCGCAGGTCGCGAAGCTGGCGGGCGTCGAGCTGCCGATCGAGCCGCTTCGCCGGCATATCTTCGTGACCGAACCAGTGCCTGGTCTCGACGAAGACTTCCCGCTGACGATCGAATTCGCGTCCGGCCTCTACGCCCATCGAGAATCCGGAGGCGTGCTCCTCGGCATGGCCGACCCGACTGAGAAGCCCGGATTCGATGACAGCGTGAATCCTGATTTCATGCCCGCCGTCGTCGAGCGCGCGCTCGCGCGCTTTCCGATCCTCGAACGAACATCGATTAAGACGGGCTGGGCCGGTCTCTACGAGGACACCCCCGATAAGCACCCGATACTCGGGAAAGTCGACGGGATCGACGGCTTCATCAACGCGGCGGGATTCTCGGGGCACGGCATCATGCACGCGCCGGCAACGGGCGAGCTCATCGCCGAGCTCATCGTCGACGGCAAGACCTCCCTCGACATCAGCGCGCTGAGCGCGTCCCGCTTCCGTTCAGGACAGCTCGTGCGGGAGCACAACGTGATATGAGCGCGGCGTTGCTGCTCCTCATCCTCGACCTCGTCCTGGTCGCGGGAGCGGGGCTCTTCCTCGTTCTCGTGATCGTTCGGCGCGGGCGCACCGCCACGAATCTCGCCCTCGCGTTGCTCCTCATCGCGCTCGCGGCAACTGTCTGGTACACGGCGATCCGGACGCCACTTCCGCTTCCGTGAGAGC
>DATLPP010000044.1:0-3034 GCA_035535615.1 Candidatus Udaeobacter sp. | reverse complement strand
CGCAACGACCTCATCGGGGTTCACACCCTTGTGCGGGTCCTTGCCGATCAGCTCTTTGACCTTCGCCTGCACCGCAGGCATGCGGGTCATGCCGCCGACGAGCACAACGTGATCGATCTTCGACTTGTCGATGCCGGCGTCGGCGAGCGCCTGCCGCGTCGGGCCGACGGTGCGCCCGAGCAGGTCGGCAGTGATCTCCTCGAGCTTCGCGCGCGTCAGCTGGAGGTCGAGGTGCTTCGGACCGTCCTGCGTCGCGGTGATGAAGGGGAGATTGATCTGCGTCGTCATCGTGGACGACAGCTCGATCTTCGCCTTCTCAGCCGCTTCGTAGAGACGCTGCAGCGCCATCCGGTCGGCCGCGAGGTCGATCCCCTGGTCCTTCTTGAACTCACCGACCATCCAGTCGACGACCGCCTTGTCGAAGTTGTCGCCGCCGAGGTGGTTGTCGCCGTTTGTGGCCTTCACTTCGAAAACGCCCTCGCCGAGCTCGAGGATCGATACGTCGAACGTGCCGCCGCCGAGGTCGAAGACGAGAATCGTCTGGTCTGAGCCTTCCTTGTCCAGGCCGTACGCCAGTGCGGCGGCCGTGGGCTCGTTGATGATCCGAACGACGTTGAGACCGGCGATCTTGCCCGCGTCCTTTGTCGCCTCGCGCTGTGCGTTGTTGAAGTAGGCGGGGACAGTGACGACCGCGTCGCTGACCGGCTCGCCGAGGTACGCCTCGGCGTCCACCTTCAACTTCTGGAGAATCATCGCGCTGATCTCCGGCGGCGCGTACTCCTTACCGCCAGCCTTCACGCGCGCGTCCCCGTTCGGTCCCTTGACGACCTCGTACGGAACGATCGTCATCTCCTCGGAGACCTCGTCCCATTTCCGGCCCATGAACCGCTTGATCGAAAAGACCGTGTTCTCGGGATTCGTCACCTGCTGGCGCCGCGCCGGCGCCCCGACGAGCCGCTGACCGTCTTTCGTGAACGCCACGACGGACGGCGTCGTGCGGCCACCCTCGGCGTTCGGGATCACAGCGGGCTCGCCGCCCTCGAGCACGGCCATCGCGCTGTTGGTCGTGCCGAGATCGATGCCGATTGTCTTTGCCATACCTGGTTTCGCCTTTCTTTGTGGGTCTACTGAGAAAATCTAAGCCAGATCATATCAAGTCTTCGACCGTCCAGCGGCCTAGACTGGCTGCGATGGTGGAACGGGAGGACATCAAGGCCGCGATCGAGGCTCGCCGCGAGCTCGGCGGCGAGATGGAGCCCCATGTAATCGACTCCTTCGTCGACCGCATCGAGAAGCGGATCGACGAGCGCGCTACGCGGCGGATCCCTGCACAGCGACACGGCCGGGAGGGCTCGTTCGTCCTTGCGCTCGCCTCTCTCGCCGCCGCGATCCCAATTACCGCGATCGCGGCCACGCACGGCGGCATCACCGCGATGGTCGTGGTCTGGGTCGGGATCGTGCTGCTGAACGCGGTCTACAACCGCTAACGGCGTACCAGGCGCCCGAGCGCGGACGCGGCCGCCGGCTCCGCGAGCACGATCCCCGCCATGATCACGGCGCAGCCTCCCCAACCGAGGGCACCGAGCCGGTCGCCCGCGAGGGTGTAACCGAAGAACGCGGTCCATACCGGCTCCATCGTGAACGCGAGCGCGGTGCGCGTCGCCGACGCACGCCGCTGCGCCCAGGTCTGGACGAGATATCCCAGGGCACTCGCGAAGACGCCGGTCACGAGCAGCGCGCCCCAGACCGTCCAGCCACGCGGGACGGAGAGATCGCCCAGGGCGAGCGCGACGACGAGCAGTCCCGCGAAGGCCGCCGCCATCTCGACGAACGTGAAGGCGAGCGCGTCGTAGCGCGGGGCGTACCGCTCCATCAGCACGATCTGAAGCGAATACACCGCGGCGGCCGCGAGCACGAGCAGATCTCCCGTCACCGAGCCGGCGTGAATCCCCGACAGCATCGCCAGGCCGGCGGTCGCGACCACCACTCCTCCCCACGCTGCAAGCCCGATACGGGAGCGATAGAGCAGCAGGGCGATCAGCGGGGTGAGGACGACGTACATCCCGGTGATGAATCCAGTACTCGAGACCGTCGTGCGTTCGAGCCCCGCCGTCTGCAACGCGTAGCCGGCCGCCAGCAGCAGACCGAGGAAGGCCCCGCCGCCGATTCCACCCCGGCCGAGCCCGCGCAGACGCTTGGCCGCGGGGAATGCAAGCGTCCCCGATGCGATGGCGAAGCGAACCGCGAGGAAGGCGAAGAGCGGGTAGATCGCGACCGCGTCCTTGACCTGGACGAACGTCACACCCCAGACCGCGGTGACGAAGATCAGCGCGACGAGAGCCGGCATCGCGCGATTCTCTCCAAATGCTTGGGCTAAGCTCATTCCATGGAACCGCTGCGCGATTCGTGGGGCCGGGAGATCAAGTCCGTGCGCGTGTCGGTCACCGACAAGTGCAACTTCCGCTGCACCTACTGCATGCCGGCCGAGGGCCTGGAGTGGCTCGGCCGCAAGGAGATCCTGAGCTTCGAAGAGATCGCCCGCCTCACCGGCGTGCTTGCGAAGCTGGGCGTCGACGAGGTTCGGCTGACCGGCGGCGAACCGCTCGTCCGCAAGGACCTGCCGGTGCTCGTCGGCATGCTCGCGGATACGGACGGCGTCCGCGACCTGTCCCTGACGACGAACGGCGTCCTGCTCGACCGGCTCGCCGGTCCGCTGGTCGAGGCCGGCCTGCAGCGCCTCAACGTCTCGCTCGACTCGCTCAACCACGTGCGCTTCGCGGAGATCACCCGGCGCGATGCGCTCGACGCGGTCCTGCGCGGGCTCGAGGAGGCAGAGCGCTATCCGGAGCTGCGTCCGATCAAGGTCAACTGCGTCGCCGTCAAAGGGTTCACCGAGACAGAAGTTCCGGCGCTCGCGGAACTGGCGCGGCGCAAGCCGTACGTCGTCCGCTTCATCGAGTTCATGCCGCTCGACGCGGACGAGGCGTGGCGTGAGGACGACGTCCTCACGGGCGCTGAGATCCGCGCGATCATC
>DATLPP010000043.1:0-2671 GCA_035535615.1 Candidatus Udaeobacter sp. | reverse complement strand
CTCGTGCACCTCGCGCGTCTATCGCCGGCGCAGGCCGCGCTCGGCGATGAGATCAGCGTGCCCACGATCGAGGGCGCGGAAACGAAGCTGCGCGTTCCGCCGGGGGCACAGCATGGTCAGATGGTCCGCGTGCGCGGCAAGGGTGTCCCGCATCTTGGAAGCTCAGGCCGTGGCGATCAGCTCGTGTATCTCGACGTCGTCGTTCCGCGCACGCTGTCGAAAGATCAGCGCCGCCTCTACGGACAGCTCCGCGACCTGGAGGGTCCGACCTCTCAGGACGGAGACACGCAGGACTTCTTTGGTCGCATCAAAGACGCGATGGGCGGCAGCTAGCACGGCGAGCACTCGTGTCCGCTGGCTGGAGATCGCCGTTCCCGCGCACGCGGAGGCGGTCGAAGCGGTGAGCGAGATCCTGAGTCGCTACGGTCACAACGGCATCGCGGTCGAGATCCCGGTCGCGCCACGCGGCGGGGCCGATCACACCGTGAAGGCGTACCTCGTCGAGGACGTCGACTCGTTCGCGAAGGTCGCCGACGCACGCGACGCCCTCGGCCACCTGCAGGCGTTCGGTCTCGGCCCGATCGGCGAGCTCGCGGTACGCACGGTCGACGACGAGGACTGGCTCGAAGCGTGGAAGGCGACGGTCACGCCGATCCACATCGGAAGGTTTCTCGTCCGTCCGACGTGGTCCGACGCGAAGGAGGAAGGCGCGATCACCATCGCGCTCGATCCCGGGATGGCGTTCGGCACCGGGCTGCACCCCACGACGCAACAGTGCCTCGAAGCGGTGTCGTACCTCGACCTCGAGGGGCTCCGCGTTCTCGACGTGGGTACCGGGTCCGGCATCCTCGCGATCGCAGCCGCGAAGCGTGGCGCGCGCGAGGTCGTCGGCGTCGACACCGATCCACTCGCGGTCCGCGCCGCGAAGGAGAACGCGGAAGCGAACGGGGTTGCGATCGACGCGCGATCGGGGTCCGCCGCGGACGTCGACGGAGCATTCGACGTTGTGCTCGCAAATCTCGTCGGGCCGGTGCTCGTGCAGGTCGCGCCGCACCTGCGCGCGCGCCTCCGCAGATCGGGCTCGCTCGTGGCGGCCGGGATCACGACGGAGGCGGAGCGCGACGTCCTCTCCGCGTTCGTCGCCGAGGGCCTGGGGATCGTCGACCGCGACGAGCGCTCCGATTGGGTCCGGCTCGTCATGACGGCGTGACCCACCGGTTCTTCGTCGAGGGTCCGATCGGCGATCACGCACTCCTTCAAGGCGAAAGGGCTCATCAGATCGCGACAGTGCTTCGCCTCGAGCCCGGCGAAGTAATCGCGCTCGTGTGGGATGGGATCGAGGCGATCGTGGTGCTCGAGACCGTTGCTCCTCACGAGGTGAGCGGTCGTGTGCGCGAGAAGCGGAAGATCGCCGACACGGAGCCCCGGGTCGAGCTGACCTTGGCCCTCCCGCTCCTCCGAGGCGAGCGCTCGGAGGAAGTGATCGAGGCGGTGACGCAGCTCGGCGTTTCGACGATCGTCCCGTTCGTGTCCGCCCGGTCGGTCGTGCGCACGCTGTCGAAAGCGAAGCTCGAGCGATGGACTCGGATCGCCCGCGAGTCGGCCGAGACCGCTCGCCGGGGACGCGTGCCGGCGATCGAAGATCTCGCCGACTGGGACGCGCTCTTCGATCGGCTCGCCCCGCCGGTGATCGTCCCGTGGGAAGGTGAAGCGCTCAAGACGCTCGGCGAGGCGCTGCCCGCCACCATAAAGACTCTTTCATTGGTGATCGGCCCGGAGGGCGGGATCGGTCCTGACGAGATCCGGCTCGCCCGGGAGAAGGGTGCGACCACGGTGACCCTCGGACGGCGCAATCTGCGAAGCGAGACGGCCGCGATCGCGACGGTCGCTCAGGTGATGGCGATCGTCGAGCGCTAGCGGCCGACGATCGAGCGGTCGCGCGCCGACATGACGATGTAAACAAGAAGAACGAAGAAAAAGATCGCGTACCCGGTCCTGGGGCTCACGGTCGCCACGAGCATCGCGATCAGGAACATCAGCGGTCCGAAGAGGATGCGACGGGTCGCGTCGGCCGCAGCGCTTGGAGCGATCGGCTGCTCGAGCAGGTGCGGACTCCGGAGGATGTAGGCGAAGTGGATGTACTGCACCAGCCCGAGCGCCACCAGATGAGCGCCGTACACGATGACCGCGGTGGACTCGTCGGGATAACGGCCGAGGATCGCAGTCGTGAAAGGCAGAAGCGAGATGAAGAAGAGCTGCAGGAGGTTGAGAAGAAGCGCAGGCCGATCGACCCGCGCTTGGCGCGCGAGGCTTGCGGCATTTCCAACCCAGTAGACGCCCAAAACCGCGAATGACAGGGCGAAGCTGAAGAGGCTCGGACCGAGCGCAGCCAGGCCACGGACGAGATCGCCGGGCGACGACGCGTCGGGGACGTGGAGCCCGAGCACGAGAAGGGTCATCCCGATCGCATAGACGCCATCAGTCAACGCGTGAAGGCGGTTCACGTGATCGCGACCAGGCCGCGCTCCTGGAGCTCGCTCCGGTCAAACAGCGCGCGGTTCAGGATCACGCGCGCCGCCGGCGCGCCGGTCGCCAGGTCCTCACCGATCCCGGCAGTCAGGCGTCGCACCACGATGAGCACGAGGGCCATCAGTCCCGCGAGCACCGTTGG
>DATLPP010000042.1:0-5028 GCA_035535615.1 Candidatus Udaeobacter sp. | reverse complement strand
CGAGACGACGATCGCGTTCACCATGCGCCATCTGCTCGACCTCATCAAGTACAACCCCCGCGCTCACTATCACGCCGAGCCGTGGGGGACTCGCTACCGCTACGGGAAGGACGGCCATCCGGCGCTCGAGCGGTACGCCGTCCGCAAGCCCGAGGATTGGTCGCGCATCGGTCGCAAATCTGTGCGCGAGCCCGCGTTCCAGGAGCTTGTGTACGGGCTTCGTCTCGTGCGCGAAGTCCTTCCCGACACACCGCTCGTCGCGACGATCTTCACGCCGCTCGGGGTGCTCGAGCGCCTGGCCGGAAGGGAGCGCGTGCTCGCCGATCTGCGCGCGCGGACCAACGACGTCGTCGCGGCGCTCGATGCGGTCACCGAGACCTTCGCGGAGCTCGCCGCGGCGTGCTGCGAATACGCGGATGGGATCTTTCTCGCGACGACGACATGGGCGGGTCGAGACGCGCTCGACGACGGCGAATACCGCCGCTTCGGGACCTCGTACGACCTGCGCGTACTTGCCGGGGCGCACGCAGCGGCGCTCAACGTCCTGCACGTGTGCGGTCCGAACGCGCGCGTCGTCGAGCTTGCACGCTACCCGGTGGCTGCCGTCTCGTGGAATCCGCGGCTCGCCGGAAACCCCGACCTCGCTGCGTTCCTCGCCGCGGTACCGTCGCGCGGCGCGATCGGTGGATTTTCGGATGAGGCATTCCTCGCGACCACCACCGCGATCGCGAAACGCGAGGCGCGTGAGGGTCTCGCGCAAACGGCCGGTCGGAGATGGCTCGCCACGGGCGGATGCACGATCCCGGTCGAGTCACGCCCCGAGAACATCGACGCGGCCCGAGACGCGCTGGTTGGATAAGGCACTCTGGGTCGTTCGCGACAAGATCACGACCAAAAGCGCGATCGACGACCTCATGGCGGACGCGACAACGAGAGGAATCCACGACGTCGTGGTCCAGGTCCGCGGCCGCGGCGACGCCTACTACGCCTCCAAGCTCGAGCCGCGCTCCGAAACGCTGGCGGACGACGGGTTTGACCCGCTCGCGCACCTGGTGCGCGCCGGCGCGGCCGTGGGCGTGCGCGTTCACGCCTGGGGGAACGTCTTTTTCGTGTGGTCGAGCCCTGAGGGCGCCCTCCCGAAGTCGGCCGAGCACCTCGTCCGGCGCCATCCGGACTGGCTCCTCCGTCCCGGCGGCGTGAAGTACCTCGATCCGGTCGGCGGTAGCGACTGGGAGGGCATCTACATCGACCCGAAGAACGGCGAAGCGCGAGAGCACACGCTCACCGTCTTCACCGACATCGTGTCGCGCTATCGGGTCGAAGGCTTTCACTACGACTACGTGCGCTACCCGCAGGTGACCTACGCCGATTCGCCCGAGGACGGTGCCGCTGTGACTTCGCTCGTGTCCGAGGGCGCGAAGCGACTGCGAAAAGCGCGACCGGGCATCGTCATCTCGGCCGCGGTGTTCCCCGATCCCGACATCGCGCGCGAGCGCGTTCTGCAGCGATGGCCCGAGTGGGCTCGAGCGGGCCTGGTCGATCTGCTCTGTCCCATGGCATACCGGCGCGACACCGCGGAGGTCGCGCGTCTGCTCACGAAGGCGCGCGCGGCCGCGCCGAAGACCCGCATGTGGGGAGGGCTTATGGCCTATGCGGGCGAGCGCGCGCTCATACGCGAGCAAGTGCGTGCCGCCGAACATGCTGGGTGCGAAGGCGCGATCCTATTCGCGTACGACCCGACGCAACGCGACCTCTTGGATGTTTTCGCCGCGGCCTGACCTCTGAATATCAGGCGTTTCGCTCACGACGAAACGCCGTCATAGGATGTGCGCTCCATGCCCGAACAGCCGACACCAACCCCGGTAGCACCGCCTCCCGAGGAGGCGCAACGTGCCGATCCGCTCGCTTCCGCCGTGGCCGAGGCCGTCGGCAAGCTGCGGCGATCGGCCGGTCTCTCCGAGCGCGCGGCCGCGCGCCGGCTCGGAACGTCGCAGACGCAGCTGCGGCGCATGGAGGATCCGCGGTACCTGCCCTCGCTCCGTTCTCTCGCGCGCGTGGCCGCCGCCTACGGCTACCGGCTGTCGGTCGAGTTCCAGCCCCAGGACGCGCCCAAACCGAAGGCGCCGGCGAAGCCGCCGAAGCGCGCTCCGGTCACAAGGTCCGTGTCACCTTCGCGAGGCCGGCGGGCCGCTCCGGGTCGCGCCCGTGGTGGCGCGCGAGGGCGACGGCGAGCTGCTGCCCCGCGACGACGAAGCTGATCGGGACGAGGGTCTCGGAGAGCGGAGCGCGTAGGAGCACGGCGTCGCGAGCCTTTTCAGCCACTCGCTCGTCGTTCGTGATCGCGTAGACCCGCGCGCCTCGTTCGGTGAGCGAGGTCACCAGCGAGCGCGCCTCCGCCTCGGTCGCGCCACGCGACGAGAGGAGGAGGACCGGCGTCTTCGGCCTGAGAAGCGTGCGCGGCCCGTGCGCGAAATCGGCGCTCGAATACGGCTCGGCCCAGACGCGGGCGAGCTCCTTGACCTTGAGCGCGGTCTCGAGCGCGGCCGGATAGAGATAACCGCGGCCGAGCACGATGACCGTCGGGGCGCGACCGATCGCGCGCGCGAGGCGCGCCGCGTCCTGCTCCGCGTTCACGGCTTCTTCCACCGCTTCTGCGAGACCCGCGAGCGAGAGAGCGCTCCGGCCACGGGCCTCGGCGGTCGTCGCCGCCAGAAGCGCGAGTCCCACGCACGTCGCCGTGTACGTCTTCGTCGCGGCGACCTCGCGCTCGGGGCCGGCGCGTAATGCGAATACGTATTCGGCGGTGCGGCCGAGCTTCGAACGCGGTTTATTTGTGAACGCGATCGTCACGGCACCTGCCCGCCGGCCCTCGGCCACGACGCCTGCGACATCGGGCGACGCGCCGGACTGCGAGATGCCGATGACCGCGCCGTGCGCGTATGACGGCGGCGCCTGGTAGCGAGTCACGAGCGACGGAGCGGCGAGCGCGGTGACGATGCCGGCGATGCTCTCGAAGAGGTACTTGCCGTACGTCGCCGCGTTGTCGGACGAGCCGCGTGCGACCAGGGTGATGTGTTCGACCCGCGTGAGCGCTCGACCGAGCTGGCGAGCCTCCGGCCAGCCCTCATCCAAGAGCCTGCTGACGACGCGTGGCTGCTCTGCGATCTCGGTCCGGAGCGACATCGCTGTGGATGATGCCCGAGGTACTACCGGGCAGGACCATCGGTCCCCTCGACGGCGGTGACCGAGACAGCCAGCCTCCACGAGAAGGTGAGTGGTTTGGGCAGCATCCCCCCGGCCCGCCGACGTTGGCGTCGCACGCTGCGGGCGGGCCTGTTCTGGACCGCGCTCGGGCTTGGCGCGGCGACGTCACTTACGCGCTGACCCTCGACATGGCCGCTCGCTCGCTCGGTTTCGACCGGCGGTTTGCGGAGCTCTTCTTCGGGCTCATCCCGATCCCGCCGCTCGCCCTCGGTGTTCGCGGCCTGGCCCTTTCTCTTCGTCTCCGCGCCGCGTCGGCGCTCGCGGATCGAACGGCCGCGTACCTCGCCGAGCACCTACCTGAGGGCTACGTCGTGGTCCCCCACTACGGGCCACGGGACGGAGCGGACGATGAAGTGCCCATGGTCGTCATCGGTCCGCCCGGCGTCGTCGTCATCGAGCCGCGCGACGAGGGCGGCGAGGTCCTCTGCTACGACGACCACTGGTACCGCAAGCAGAAGTACGGGGTCGGCCGGCGTTTCCAGGGCCAATCGCCGTCGCAGCGCGCGCGCTGGAACGCCATGCGTGTGCGAGGAGACATCTCGATCGACCCGGCGTGCACGCCGGTCGAAGCGGTCGTCGTCTTCACGAGCGCGCACATCGCGGACGTCTCGAGCTCCTCCGTACCGGCGCTCGAGGGACTTCCGGCGATCGTCGATCGGCTCATCGGCACGCCTCGCGAGCCCATCCGCGTCGCCGTCTAGCTCGATCCACGCCAAGAACGAACCGATCTTTCACATGTGCGCCCAGATGCCGCTCGTAGCATTCGCCTCGTGACCGCACGCATCGTGGTGGTCGAGGACGATCCCTCGGTGGCCGAGCTCGTCATTCTCTACCTGCGAAATGCCGAGTTCATCGTCGCGCACGCGCGGACCGCCGCGGAGGCGCGGGTGAAGTTCGAAGAGGAAAAGCCCGCTCTCGTGATCCTCGACCTCGGGCTCCCCGATGCGAACGGTCTCGACCTGCTGCGCGAGATCCGAAAGCACGCGGACACGCCGGTCCTCGCGCTCACCGCCCGCGCCGAAGATGTGCAGAAGATCGAGGCTCTCGAGTCCGGGATGGACGACTACATGACGAAACCGTTCAATCCGAAAGAGCTCGTCGCCCGCGTCCGCGCGATCCTGCGGCGGACTGCGGGAATGCCCGGGAGCGGCCGGACCATCGTCGTCGGGAACGTGCGCATCGACCCCGCACGCCACGAGGTGCACGTGCGCGAACGGCCGGTATCGCTGCGCGCGAAGGAGTTCGAGCTTCTCGAGGCGTTCTGCCGGCAGCCCGGGATCGTGCTCACCCGCGATCGGCTTCTCGAAGACGTGTGGGGATTCGCATATCCGGGCGAGACGCGCACCGTCGATGTTCACGTGAAGCAGCTCCGCGACAAGCTCGCCGACGCGGACACGAAGATCGAGACGGTGTGGGGAGTGGGATACAAGCTAGTGAGGCCGAGAGACCAGACCGAGTCTGGTCGTGAGGACGAACGACGCTTGTGAGCGCGCAGCGATACAAGCTCGTGGCGCCAACGTAGTGATGCCACGCAGCATCGCGACCCGGCTGTTCCTCTCCTACCTCGCCGTGGTCCTCGTCGGCCTGGCCGTGGCCGCCATCACGATCTCCGGTCTCCTCCTCCGGTACGAGAACGACCAGACGCGCGTCCATCTCGAGGAGCTCTCGGCGCCGTTCCTGACCGCGATCCAGACCGGCGTGCGCGCTGGGCAGCAGCCCCGCGAGATCGTCGACGCCCTCGCCGAGCAGGCGAATGCCGCCGAC